>JANOHH010000900.1:0-4181 GCA_031406395.1 Verrucomicrobiota bacterium
ACTTGCCAGTTGGGATCATATTTGTCATTCAGCAAGAGCACGGCCGGGGCGGCGCTTTGTACTTTGAGCACAATGTGCTTCGGCGCATAGCTGACAAACTGCACGGTGCCCGCGACCGCATTGGTGGCGCTGGCCGGGTCCGGCAGCGGCAGATTCTCCGCGACGAGCACTGTCTTCGCAGGATCAAATTCCTTGGCCGCCAATTCCTTCAACGTGGCCCCGTCGTTGGTGCTGACCTGCCAGTTCGGGTAAAGTTGGGCCCGGGGTAGCGCGCCAGTGAACTCAAAGAGTGCAAAAGGCCCGGTCGCATTCGTGCGGGTCAGGATCGGACCGTCGGGCCGGTCCCGGTAAAATTCAAAAGTCATCAACGGCCGGAACCGTTGCTTTTCTGGATCCAGCAGCTTAACCGCATTCAGCAAACCCGCCGCGCCCAGCACGTAACGGGTGTTGGTGAGTTCCCAGCGACGCGACACGCGCGATACATTTTGTGGGTTGCCGTCGAACTGCAAGGCCCCTTCAAACGCGGCGATATCTGTCGGCACGCGCGGCATTTGAACAATGTCCAACGATTGAATGTTGTTGTATTGAAAGAGGTGCTGCATCCATTCGATGCGATAGACCTGATCGAGCATCTGTCCGGCCCCAATCAGTTGTTGCGGGGCGCCAACGCCTGGCGCGAGCCACTCAGGGATGACGATGACACGCTGCTCGTAGGGTTTTTGCCGGAGCAAATCAATGACCGGATTATCCGCCGCCTCGAGGTATTTCTCTTTCCAGTTGTAAGTAACGACCCACCGGGTATCCACCCACGCCAGATCCACCACCAAAAGCAGCCCGAGCAGGACCGCGCCAATCCGCGCCCGGCGTCCGTTGAAGTAGCCGCTCAGAATCACCGTCAAGAGCCCAAAGGAAATTGCCAGCAAAAGGATGAACCAGCCCACCTGTCGCAGGCTGAAAGAGGCAATCGCGCTGGCCATCGCTTCGTCGAATTGAACTTCTTGCAAATAGTTTATCAGATGGCTACGGGAGGAGGCATAGAGTAGCCACGCAAGCAAACCGGCCCCTAACCCGAGCGCCGAACCCAGCACCCACTTCCGGTCGAACCGCGACACCCTGGTCCACCAGGATTGCAGCTGGGGCACCAGGTCACGCGTCGCCACTTCCGGCGACTCCAAATACCGGCGACTCAGGCCATAAACGCCATGCGCAAAGATGATCAGCCAGGCCCATTGAAACACATGCATGAACTTGCCCGGGTTACGGATCGTGGAGGCGTAGGGCAGCGCGTAAAAGAATTGATAAAACGGCGCGAACCGACCAAAACTCAGGAGCAGCGAGACCCCGATCACGCCAATCAAAAACCAGATAAGCTTGCATTGAGCCGGGGAGAACACGGAATCGGCTTTGCGCAGGGATTGGAACACAGCCCAAAGCGCCACCAACGTCAGGAGCACTCCCGTGTAGCTGCCACCCCCGCCATAACGCATAAACCCTCGCGGCGGCGGCCCCTGCTTTCCGGACGCAAAATAACGGTCCCAGGCCGGATCGCGGCCGCCTTTGCCCCAGTAATTCCCGCCGTCCGGCGTGTCCATCCGAAATCCGAACAACCCCGGCACCACGATCCCCAGCGCTTCGCTTTTGGGGAAACTCCATTGGGTGGCCCAGTCCCAGCGTTCTTGTTTGCTGCGTTGATCTTGTTCCGTCCCGACGACACCCTGAATTTGAGTGCCGATCAAACTCGAAAGCGCGGCAGCCGCAACCAACCCTGCAAACAAGCCAATGATCGCCACTCGCCCGATCCCAAGGATCAAATCCTTTAGCCGATTCTCCCCGATCACCAAGGCATGAACCACGACGCAAATTGCCGTGACCACACTGAAGATAGCGCCGATGTCGAACGCTTCCATGACACCCATCCCCACCGCCAGACCTGCGAGCGGATAGCGGAGCCACGGCCGTAAAGGCTTGGGGTTGACGACAATTGCCAGCGCGAGATAGTTGAGCCCAAAACAGATTGCCTGGGTGCCGACCCCCCAACAAGCGACACCGAAAAAATCGGAGCAGAGTGCGGCCGCCAGACCGCCCAGTGTAGCCGCCAAGTTTCCCAGCCCAAGTTTTCGGCAGAGAAACCAGGCTCCGAAGCCCACAAACAACAAGGTGATCGGGGCGTAGAATTTGGCGAAACCTAACGGGCCCAAGAGCCACAGCAGAGCGGAGGTGAGATTCGGCAGGGCTCCCGGATCCCGCGCCCCGTAACCGTTCAAATCTGCCCAACCGCCTGCGAAGGCCTCCGGCACTTGCGCGCGCTCGGCCACCATCGCCCCAAGCGGACCATCATTGGCGAACACCACCCACGCCGGATGAAAGCTGCGCAAAAATAACAACCCCAAGGTGACACAAAGAATTCCCACGAAGCCGGCCGCACCAGCCGAGCGCGTGGAAGTGGGTTTCGTGTCTTCGGGACGTTTAGGGCGAATATTGCTCATGGCGAACTGGTCTTGCCGAGGCCGGATGTTAAGCCGGCAACCGGGAGACGCCAGCCAAAACGCGACATCCCTCCAGACCACCGCACAGGAACCCGTTCCCGTTGATCTGAACTGCGCCGCCAGATTCTCTGAACTCGGAGATCGGCTTTACAATCCGAGGTTGTCCCATAATCTTTGCGCGCAACTTGCCAGAGCCTTTCGAAATCGAAAGGCCGGCCGGCTACTTATGGGAATCGATATTGAAACCGCCAGATTCTTGCTCGCACGCCGACGGGAGAAGGCGTCGTTTGAACGGTGCGTCACACTCGGAAGGCAGCATTGCTTCATAAGCAACAAGGAAACCCGGGGGCTGCTGAAGGAATTTGGACTGCTGCCAAAGGATTTCCCGAATCTTTTCCCCGAAGCCTATCCCCGCTATGCCGAACCGTTCTGGGAAATGCTCGGGGTCAAGGAACTCAACACGATTGATGCGAGCGATTTCGAAGGGGCTACGCGGGTGCATGATATGAACCTGCCCGTACCCGCCGCCTGGCATGAGGCGCATGATATGGTTTGCGACATTGGGACCTTGGAACACGTCTTCAACTTTCCGGTGGCCATCCGCAACTGTTTGGAAATGGTCAAACTCGGCGGACATTTTTGCGCCCAAACCCCGGCCAATAACTATTTTGGCCACGGGTTCTACCAGTTCAGCCCCGAACTGTTCTTTCGCGTCCTTTCCCCCGTGAATGGTTTCCAGATCCAACACTGCGTGGCCGTCGAGTACGGCGTGCGGCGGCGCTGGTTTGCGGTGACGGATCCGGAAGCGATCCGGTCCCGCGTCACACTGATCAACGCAGCACCCGTGGTTCTGCTGGTCTGGGCCAAGCGCGTGGAAATTGTGCCGCTGTTCCGGACAACGCCGCAGCAAAGTGATTACGCCTCGGCTTGGGCGGCAAGCGCCACCCAAGGCACCGCAGGCGCAAACAACCGCCCCGCCCCGCAAAAGTTGCAGCGACTTCAGCGAACCTTGATTGAAAGGGTGCCGAAGCTGGCGCGAACGCTGGACAGTCTCAGGTCTTCGCGCTTTAACCGAAACCATTCCTTCAACCAGCGCAGTTCCTACACTCGACTCGCAAAACCCGAGTAGACCATTCCAGCGGGATTTGAACAGGAGATAGCTGAGGCCACCGAGCAAAAACTCTCCGCTAACTCTGCTCGCTCTTGTTGGAGATTTTGAGGTTCATGCGCTTTGCTTGCCGCCACAATTTCCCGGTTTCTGAAACTCAATTTAACGACTCCTTTCGTCGGCTCCTGCTTTCTGAATGGGTTTGGGCGCACTGGCCCGGTAACCCGCGAGCTGCAGATAGAGGTTGCCAAGAAAGGCCGGGGTAAACTTTTTCAAGATCAACTTCGTGCAATGCCAGAGGCATTTGCGGGAAAAACTAAACGTGAGAAAGTGGCGATAGGCCGGTTGGCTCAGCACGAGCTTGAACATCGGCCAACCAAAAATGTACAGCGAACCTCCCGCTTGGATCAAAGCCGCGGCATCCTGATACTTCGGTTGGCTTAACAAATCCAGCAGGCTGGAAATCACCTCGCGGTAGGCCTCCGCATTCTGCCGTACCCTTTGGTAATAAGATTTGGGCTGAATCTTGAAAATCGCCAACGGTTCCGGCACGACACAAATCCCGTAGCGATACCCGATGACATAGG
>JANOHH010000907.1:0-1500 GCA_031406395.1 Verrucomicrobiota bacterium
GCCCGCGGCGTGTCCGACGGAAAATAGTTTGAACTGAGTGATACGATTCCCCCGCTGACGGCGCATGAATGATTGGAGGGACGTTGCCCTTCAAAACGCGGATCGGACTTTGGCCGTGGCTGGCTTCGTCGGACCGCTAAACAGGAATACCTATGAAAACCATAGTTCTCTCATTACTCTTCGGCGCAGCTTGCTCATTTGCCCCCACGCTGTGCGCGGCGACTACCGATGCGACGTTTGTCAATTTTGAAGGCAAGCAGACCGCACCTGTCCGGCTCTCGCCGGATGGTACCCGCCTGTTCGCCGTGAACACACCGGACGCGCGGCTCTCCGTCTTCGATGTGTCGAATCCCTCGAATCCCATTCTCATCGCGGAAATCCCGGTCGGCCTCGAACCGGTTTCCGTGAACCCCGTTTCCAACGAGGAAGCGTGGGTGGTCAACGAAGTCTCGGACAGCGTGAGCATCGTGTCGGTCCCGCGCGGCATTGTCACCGACACGCTCCAGGCGAAGGATGAGCCGGCCGATGTCGTGTTCGCCGCCGGGCGCGCTTTCGTCAGTTGCTCGCGGAATAACCTCATCCGGGTCTTCGACCTGGCCACGCACGCGGAACTGGCGGTCATCCCGGTTCTCGGCAACAATCCGCGCGCCCTGGCCATCAGCCCGGACGGAATGAAAGTCTATGCCGCCTTCGCGCTCTCAGGAAATCGCACTACGATCATCCCTCCGGCCCTTGCCCCGCCGCAGCCCCCTGCGGTCAATATTACGAACCCACCGCCCCAAGTTGGATTGATCGTCAATGCCGCGGACACGAACTGGTCGCATGTGATCCAATACACAATGCCCGATAACGACGTGGTGGAAATCGACGCACTGTCGCTCGCGATCACGCGCTACTTCTCCGGCATCGGCACCGTGAACCTCGCTTTGGCCGTTCATCCGTTCAGCGGCGACCTGTTCGTCGCGAATACCGATGCCCGCAATCTGGTTCACTTCGAACCGGGCGTGCGTGGTCACGCCGTGGACAATCGCCTGACGCGGATCGGCATCACGAATGGAGCCATAACCGTGTTTGATCTGAATCCCGGAATTGATTACGGCACGCTGCCCAATCCGGCGGCCCAAGCGACGACGCTCGCGCAACCGACCGCCGCAGTCTGCGATCCGACCGGCGAGTTTCTCTACGTGGCAGCCTTTGGCACCGATCGCATTGCGCGGGTCGATACCAACGGGAATGTGCTCGCTCGCATCGAAGTGGGTCCGTCGTCCGGGGCCGCGGTCAATCCTCGCACCAAGCGCGGGCCGCGTGGCCTGGCTTTGAACGCAGTCGCCCGGCGGCTCTACGTTCTGAATCGCATCGCCAACACCCTTTCGGTGCTCGACACCGCCAGCGACAGTGTGTTGCGCGAGGTGCCGGTTGGGAGTTTCGATCCCACTCCGACCTTCATTCGAGAGGGTCGAGGGTTTCTCTACGACGCCAAGATTTCCGGCCACGGCCGGC
>JANOHH010000924.1:0-2801 GCA_031406395.1 Verrucomicrobiota bacterium
CCTGCTCGGCATCCGACAGATCGCCGTGTTGGTGAACAAGCTGGACCTGGAAAATTATAGCGAGGCCCGCTTCCAGCAAATCGAAACCGAGTATCGTGCCTGGCTCAAGACCATTGGCGTAGAACCCAAAGTTTTCATTCCCATCGCCGCGCGGCACGGGGACAACATTGCCACGCGCAGCCCGAACATGTCCTGGTGGCAGGGGCCGACTGTAATCGAAACCCTCGATGCATTTGCTTCCATCGATCGACCGCAAAACCAGCCATTGCGTTTCCCGATCCAGGATGTTTATCGCTTCGATGAACGCCGGATTTTCGCCGGCCGCGTCGAGGCCGGCGCGCTGAAAGTCGGGGACAGGCTTGTCTTCTCGCCAACCGACAAGACCAGCACGGTCAAAACGATTGAACGCTGGAATGCGCCGCCGACGGATAGTGCGGTCGCCGGGGAATCCGTCGGCATCACGCTCACCGAGCAAATCTTTGTCGCGCGCGGAACCGTCGCGGCGTTGGAAAGTGCGCCGCCCTTCGAGTTGTCGCGGTTCAAGGCCCGCCTGTTCTGGCTCGGCAAAAAGCCGTTCACCAAGGGCCGGACGTACAAGCTCAAACTCGCCACACAGGAGGTGGAATGTTCCATCGAGTCGGTGGAGAAAGTCATCGACGCCTCCTCGCTGGAAACCGTTGCCCGCAAGCCGGAGGAAATCTATGTCGTCCGGCACGAAGTGGCCGAGTTGACCCTGCACACGAAAAAGCCCGTTGCCTTCGATGTTCATGCGGATATCGCGGCGCTGGGTCGCTTTGTGATCGTGGATGAGTTTGACGTGGCCGGCGGCGGGATCATCGTCGCGGACAATTACCCCCGCCGCACCCACGACGCGGGCACCAAGAGCGAAAATATCTTTTGGAGCCGGGGCAAGGTCACCGCCCAGCAACGCGAAGTGCGCCACGGCCATCCCGGCTGCGTGATCTGGCTCACGGGCTTGTCCAGTTCCGGCAAGTCCACCATCGCGACCGAACTGGAGCGCGAATTGTTCAATCTGGGCCGTTCCGTCTATGTGCTCGACGGCGACAACATCCGCCACGGCCTGGGCTCCAACCTCGGTTTCTCGCCCAAGGACCGCACAGAAAACATTCGACGTGTGGGCGAAGTGGCGAAACTGTTCGCCGACGCGGGCGTCATCTGCATCACCGCCTTCATTTCCCCCTACCGCGCCGACCGGGATCTCGTCCGCAAGATCATGCCGGGGGGGCGATTTATCGAAGTCTTCATCAACGCCCCGTTGGCGGTGTGCGAGCAACGGGATCCGAAGGGGCTGTACGCCAAAGCACGCAAGAATGAGATCAAGGAGTTCACCGGCATCTCGGCACCGTACGAGGAGCCGCCGAATCCGGAAATTGAATTGCGCACCGATCAGTTGAGCGTGCCGGAATCCGTCGCCCGGATTCTGGAATACTTCCAATTGCAGGATGACGCCACGGCGATTTCCATTTGAGCGCCTGTTTGAAAACTCGTAGCGGCGACGCCACGTCGCCGAGGGTGAAGGCGACGCCCCCGTCGCATTTTTTCCGCCCATCGTTTGGTTGGCCTTGGAGATTCGGCGACGAGGGCGTCGCCACCACCCCCAAGCGACGCGGCGTCGCTTCTACTCGCTCGGCGTCGCCTGAACGCCAAGGATAATGAAAACGGAAACCATCATTCGCATCCTCACCATCAGCGCGCTGGCTGGACTGCTGGGGGCGGTGGGGTTGCGGCTGACGCTCGGGCAGGTGACGGCGTCGTTGCGGAAGTGCCGCTTTGTTCCGATTCTGCTCGTCAACTTCATCGTCGTGCCGGCGCTCGCCGTGGCCGCCGCCCGGTTGTTCGGCATCGGACGCGAGACCGCCATCGCAATGATCCTGCTGGCCGCCGCGCCGTTCGCTCCGGTCGTGCCGGTATTCGCGCGCATGGCGCGGGCCGATCTCGCCCTTGCCGCGGGCTTGACCTCCGTTTTTCCGGTACTCTCCGCGTTCCTAACCCCGATCGTTTGTGACCTCGCGTTGAAAGCGGTCCCCGAAGCCGGCGCCGTCCGGTTCAACCTGTTTGGTGTACTGCTGACTTTGGTGGCGACGATCACCGTGCCGCTGGCCATGGGCATGATGATTCATCACTGGCGGCCGGCGCTCGGCCAGCGATTGCTGCGGCCGGTGGAGGTGGTTTCCGAGGCCGTTGGCGCGTTGTCGCTGGCGTTTGTGACGATCACGGAATTTGGCGCAATTCTGCAAACGGGCTGGCAATCCTTGCTCGCCATGGGGTTGGTCGCCGAGTTGTCTTTGGGGCTGGGTTACTGGCTCGGTGGCGGGTCGGCGGGTTCCCGACAGGTCGTCGCGCTTGGCACCAGCAATCGCAACATCGCGCTGGCCCTGTTGGTGGCGGTGCAGGGTTTCGTCGGCACGCCGGTAATGTCGGCCGTGGTCGCGAACGGGCTGTTGCTGATTCTGCTCGGACTCCTGCATGTGGCTTACTGGCGGTTTGGCCGGAAGCCAGAATAGGTGGCGTGTTGGCCGAAGAGTCTTGGTGGCGTGGAACGCGTGCCGCTGACCCAAAGCTTCTGGAGAATAGAATGCGCGGCGAACGCTCAAAGGAGATCGGCGCTTCCGCAAGCGGAATACTGCTCTAGGAGCAATCCACGCCCCGGCACAAAGATCTCAACGCCGGTATTTGGATGCGAGCTGTTCGTCGCGCGACTTCCTTTTGGCAGAATCCGCTGAGCAGGCAAGATCAAGTTGTTCACAATATATCCACAGGGCGCTCACTTTCTGGCAAGG
>JANOHH010000940.1:0-2227 GCA_031406395.1 Verrucomicrobiota bacterium
TTTGCGAGTGCGACAAACTTTTCCGTGAAGGCGGCGCGGATTTCCTCGACCACGAGGATGCGTTTCACGGCGGTGCAACGCTGGCCGGAATTGCGGAACGAGCCTTCGCAGGCCAGCTTTGCGGCGAGGTCGAGATCGGCATCCGCCAGAACAATGAGCGGGGAGTTGCCACCGAGTTCGAGGCAGAGTTTTTTATACCCGGCGCGTTTGGCGATGGATTTGCCGATTTCCACCGAACCGGTGAAGGTCACGACTTCGATCCGTTCGTCCTCAATCATCGGTCCGACGACCTCTTCGAGCGAGCCGACAAACATTGAGAGCATCCAACCCGGCAGGCCGGCTTCGTAAAGCAGGGCGGCGAATTTCAGCGCGGTGAGCGGCGTGCGGTCGGAGGGCTTGAGAATCATCGGCGCGCCCGCCGCGATGGCGGGAGCAAGTTTGTGGGCCACCTGATTGAGCGGGTGATTGAACGGCGTGATCGCGCCGATCGCGTTCACCGGGTAGCGGGTGGTGAAAATTTTCCGCGCCTTGCCCATCGGACTGATGTCGCAGGAAAAAATCTGCCCGTCATCGCGCAGGGCTTCCATGGCGGCGAACTCCAGCACGTCCGAACTGCGGCCAGTCTCATAGCGCGACTCCCGCAGGCACAAGCCGGTCTCGCGGGTGATGAGCCGGGCGAATTCCTCGCGCCTTTCGGCAAGCAAAGCCGCCGCCTTGCGCAGGATCGTGGCGCGTTCGTGCCGGGAGAGCGTTTTCTTCCCACCGGCGAGTGCAGCCTGGATGGCCTCTTCCAGGTGTTCACGGCCAATCAGCGGCGTCGTGCCGGTAAGCGATCCGTCGTAGGGATAACGGACCTCGAGCTTGCGACTGGTTTCGACGGCACGACCAGCGATGTAGGCGGGAAGATGAATCATGGTATTGGAAAATATCTAGCGGCTGGCGTTGCAAGCGAAATCGAAGATGTCGAAATTGCGCGGATCGCCCTGGGCTTTGCGCGTGTATTCGGCGTTCAGCGGTTCGGAGAGAAGCATGGGGACCATTTCCTCGTAGCGCCCACCGTGGGAGCGGAGGCCGCCTTTGAGCACGCTGAGGTCGTGATGGGTGGGCGTCTTGCCCACAACAAAGTCGCGACCGCACAACACCGTTAAGTCACCGATGCGATCCGGCGCGAGTTCCAATTTCAGCGCGGCCAGTTCCCGATTGTAAACCTCCGTAATGCCGGTTTGCCGCAGCAGGAAGTCGCCGATCTCAGCAGTGCGCACCGGGTCATCGAGATGCACCATGACCAGCGAGCCGAGCGCGCCGTGATGAACGACGTAGGGGTCGGTGATCGGACAAATCACACGCAGGCCCACCCCGAAATGTTGGTTAAGGAGGGATTCGACGTAGATCACATTCGGCGATCCGTCGGCCTTGTTCTTGGCATTCATGCCGTGATCCGCCGTAGCGGCCACGATGCAACCTGCGGTGAGCAGGCGGCCGATTTGCTGGTCAAGCCGGGCATGGAACTCGAGGCTTTCGCGGGCTTCGGGCGCATACTTGTGCTGCATGAAGTCCGTGAGCGAGAGATATAGAAAGTCAGCCCGACCTTGCTCCACCAGTGCCGCACCGGCTTCAAGAACATAGATTGAAGCGTCACCGGAATAGATTTCCGGACGCGGTTTCCCGATGATGGATTCCGCCTGCTCCACGCCGTGCGTCGCGAGCTTGGCTTCGTCCACTTTCTCGGATGAAAACACGATCCCGCCGCGCTCCACGATGCCATCGCCGAGGACGGTGCGAAGTTTTTCCTTCGCCGTGATGAAGGCGACTTTGCGGCCCGCGTCGGCCGCCGCCGTGAGCAAAGTGCCGCAACGACGGAACTCCGGTCCGTTCATCATCACTTCCTGGCCAGTTTCGGGATTGAGGAAAAAATTGCCGCAGATGCCCGTCACGGCCGGCGGCATGCCGGTGACAATGGCCGAGTTGTTGACGTTGGTGAATGAAGGCAGTGCGCCGCGAACCATCCCACGATAGCCGCGTTGTACCATCGCTGCGGTGTTGGGCATTTTCCCGGCGGCAATGGACACGGAAATATATTCATCCGCGCAGCCATCAATGCAGAGGACGGCGATGGGACGGGCGGGTGGACGGTAAGTGCGTCCGTTGGCGGTGAAGGATGCGGAGGAGCAGTTCATCAGGATTGCAAGGTGGTTTTAGGGAGACAATGTGCGGTATCGTTGTTCCA
>JANOHH010000948.1:0-1501 GCA_031406395.1 Verrucomicrobiota bacterium
CCACTCCCGTCGCGCTCACCGCCGGCGACTGGTTCCTTTCCGCGGTGAATATCTCCGGGGTGCCGGTCACCTACTCCATCAAAGCCACCGAATGGTCCGCTCTGGAAGTCACGAATCTTGTCATCATCAACTACACGATTACGAACAATGAATTCTGCCTCACCTGGACGTCCGTTCCCGGTGGGCATTATTTCGTGGAGGGCAAACCGGACCTTGTGGTGACAAACTGGACGGCGCTGACCCCCACCCTCACGGCGGTGGATTACACCACGACGTGGTGTCTGCCGTTGCCCTCCCCGTTCCATTTCTTCCGCGTGGGCGAAGGCTTGGTGCTGAGCACGTTCGTGCCGCCGCCGGTCATCCGCAACATCACCGTGACTCCGGGCGGTGTGTTGTTGCGTTGGAATGGCCCGATCACGGCATCCTACAATGTCCAATGGACTCCCACCCTTGTGCCACCCGTGTGGACCGGTTTCACCAACGTGATCACGTCGCCGACCGGGCTGTTCCAGTTCCTCGACGACGGTTCGCAAACGGGCGGTTTGGGGGGCACACGGTATTACCGGCTGTTGCGGCTGCCTTAAATGCCCGCGCTCATTCTTGCGCTCAATCCGTCCATCGACGTCGAGTGGCGCGTGGACGACGTGCTCTGGGAGGAGAAAAACAACGTTCACTCCGAACGCCGCTGGGCCGGGGGCAAGGGGATCAATGTTGCCCGCTGGCTGAAACAGCTGGGCGGTAATCCGCGCTTGCTTCTGCCGCTGGGCGGCCAAACCGGCGCGGAACTCGATGGCTACCTGCAGGCCGAAAATCTTCCGGCCAAAATCATCCCGCTCCACGAGCCGACCCGTGTCAATGTTATCCTCACCACGAAGCGCGGGCGGCAGATGCGTTTCAATCCGCTGGGGCCGCAGCTTTCGACCCAGGAATGGCGTGGCATTCTAAATGGCGTGAAGCGGGAACTCGCACGCTTGCCGGCGGAGCCAGGTCGGGCGCTAAGGTGAGGCCGTCTTCCGGAGGCGCCCCGTTGGCGGCGGTCCGGATTGGTGGGTGTGGGCCCCTTCGCAGTTGCGCGCGCGGAGCGGGTTGGGTGTGCTTCGATGAATGTGATGAACAAGGAACCGCCGGGCTATCCGTCGTCAGCGCCGCAAGGCTTGGCTGAGCTTTTCGGCGTCACCGCCGCCCTGCAAATGCTGCGTCGGCGCCTGCTGATTATGGTTTTGGTTGGGGTGACCGCCGCCGCGGGCGGGTTCGCCTTCCTCATGCTGCGTCCGCCAAGCTACAGCGCGACGGCGACCGTGATGATCAATCCGCGCCAGGAGCGCGTGCTCACGACGCCAGACGTCATTGGCCAATTACCGCGCGAGTCCTCGGCCATCGATTCCGAGATCGAATTGTTGCGCTCACCGGCCTTGATGGGCGAACTCGCCGAAGCCTTGGGCATGATGACCCAGGGTGACGGCGCCCAAGCGCCGCAAACCGCGGACGTAGCCGCCAACCT
>JANOHH010000962.1:0-2623 GCA_031406395.1 Verrucomicrobiota bacterium
CAGGCAGATCGGCACGAGCAGGTTCTCGCACTCGGTCGCCTTTGGCACGATGGAGCGATACGAAATGGGGTAGGGCGGAAATCCGCCGACCTGGACATCGCCTTCGTTTTCCGCGCGGCCGTTCTTCACGATGCGCTGGCAATTGTGCGAATCCATCGTGTAGGCGGCGAGGGAAACCACGTCTTCGGCGGCGACCGTGCCGCGGCAGTTGTGCTCGGTCATCACATAGTCCGAAACCATGCGGCGCGCCTCGCGCACATAGAGTTGATGCGGCCAGCCGCCAGTGGCGACGAACTCGTCCTTGGCCGGCCCCCATTCCTGCATTTCGCGTCGCAGGTTCTCCGGCACGCGCGGACTGGTGGCCAGGAAATACACGAAGCCACGGATGTAATCCGTGTGCTCCTGCCAAATGCGGGCGCGAGTGGTGTAATCGCCATTCGGATAGTCGTAGTTCGCCCCGATGAAGTCCGTGGAGAAACCGCCATTATTGTTGATGTCGGTCTTGCCATTGGGCATCCAGATGGGGTTCCAGAATTCGCCCAACTGCGGTTTGCGACCGGTGGCCACCAGCGCTTCCAGGTAACGCGCCAGTAACTCATATTTCGCAGGATCGTATTGCCCCGGCTTGCTGTGCGGCAGCCGATTCGCCGGAAGCTTCGTGTAGCAGAGCCGGAAATTATAGGCCTGCACTCGCTGATCCCCCGCGCCCGGCTGGCCGCCGTCACCCGGTTGAATGAACGGCAGCAAACCACTGCCGGGCTCGCCGGGGTTGATATAGGGATCAACATGCACGGTAAACTGGTGCATGGGCGTCACCGCTCGAATGCCATTGATCGTCTCGTTATACTTTGCGTTCGCCTCCCGGCCAACCGTGAAACTAACCCCCGCCTTCGCCATCAAATCCCCTTCGTAGGTGGCATCAATGAAGATCTTCGCGCGATAGCGCTGGCCATTCTCCATCGCGATTTCCGTAATGCGCGCGCCATTCTTCTTCACCGTCGCGAGCCGTTGTCCGAAGTGGACCGGAACTTTCGCCTCTTTGAGCATCTCGAACAGGATGGCTTCCGCAACGTGCGGCTCGAAAGTCCACTGGGCGGCGCCGGGCGCGTTCATTTCCACGAGCGTCGAGCGCCCGCTGTGTTGGGCAAAATATTCGGAACGCTTCTCGAACCGCCACGCGCTATCCGTCGCATAGTGCCGCGCCACGCGCTGATAAAACTCGCGGGCAATCCCGCCAATAGCTGCCTTGTTGCCGATGTCCGTGGCCCCGAGCCCACCCGAGGTCATGCCGCCCAGATTCTGGCCGAACTCGGCGATGACGGCGCTCCGCCCCAGGCGCGCGGCTTGCACCGCGGCCGCCACCCCGCCCGCCGTGCCGCCGTAGATGCAAAGGTCGGCGGAGATTGTTGCAGCGGCCTGGCCGGATTGCGCGAACGCCAGAATCGCGAGCGTGAAACCAGTCTGGCAAATTCGCGAACACAGGGGCCGCCGATGTTTTGAGCTCATGAACGCACCATGCAAAAGGCCGGAGCCGTTTTCAACTTCAATCCATTCTGGAATAAATTAACGCTCCCATTAATTCCTGACTCGACGCGGGCCAGCTTACCCCGCATTCTGCGCGCCGTTCATTTTTCAAAACCGGTTTCGCTTCCGAGCGACCACGGACACAATTCACGATGACCATGATAAATATGCTGCCACGTAAACTCCGAAACCTTCGGTTGACTGGCTTGTTAACCCTCGCCATCGGCGCTGGGTTCGCCGCGATCCTCCCCGCCGCGGCGACGGACGCTACGCCGGCCGAAAGTCTAACCGTGTTACCTGGCTTCAAGGTGGAACTGCTGCACTCCGCCAGCACCAACGAAGGCTCATGGATTTGCCTGACCAAGGACAACAAGGGCCGCCTGATCGTTTCGCCTCAGAAGGACACCCAGCCCCTGTTGCGCATTACGCTCAACCGGGCGGGCAAAGTGGAAAAGGTGGAACCGATTCCCGCCCCCGTGAAACAGGCCATGGGCTTGTGCTACGCCCGCGACAGTCTCTATGTGAACGGCCACGGGCCGGAGGGGACCGGGCTTTATCGCCTCATCGACGAGAATCACAATGACCGTTTTGATACCAACGAAGTTCACTTCCTGAAAAAATTCAAAGGCGAAGGCGAACACGGCTATCACGCGGTGGTCGAGGGCCCCGACGGCATGATCTATGTGATGAATGGCAATCACACCAAGCTGCCGGAGAACACTTCGACGAATTCGCCGCATCGCAATTATCAGGAAGATTTTCTCCTGCCGCGCCTGTGGGACGCGAACGGCCATGCGGTGGGTATTCTCGCGCCCGGCGGTCATGTTCTGCGCACGGACCCGGAGGGCAAGCACTGGGAACTGATGCTCGCCGGATTCCGCAATTCGTACGATTTCGACTTCAATGCCAAGGGCGAAATGTTCACTTTCGACAGCGACATGGAATGGGACTGGGGACTGCCGTGGTATCGGCCGACCCGCATCATTCACTGCGTCACCGGCGGCGAATACGGCTGGCGCTCGGGTTCGGGCAAATGGCCGGATTATTATGCGGACAGCTTGCCCGCTGCCGTTGACATCGGCCTCGGCTCGCCTACGGG
>JANOHH010000982.1:0-5574 GCA_031406395.1 Verrucomicrobiota bacterium
ATCGCCGCCACGATGGCGAGCGGCACGGATCAGTTCTCCGCCGATGACCAGCAGTTCATCAAGTTCCACGGCATCTATCAGCAGGACGATCGCGACCTGCGCAAGACGCAGAAAAAATTCATGATGATGATCCGCGGGCGCATCCCCGGCGGAGTGATGAGCGCGGCGCAGTGGATCACTTTTGATGACCTCGCCTCCACGTACGCGAACAATACTCTGCGCATCACCACGCGGCAGAGCATCCAGTTCCACGGTGTGGTGATGTCGGGCCTCGGCCCGCTGGTGAAAAAAATCAACGAGTGCCTGCTCTCGACACTGGCGGCCTGCGGCGACGTAAACCGGAACATCACCGCTTCACCCACACCCTCCCAGACGAAAGCCCGCGCGCAGATGATGGCAGACATGCATCGTGTCGTCGCCGCGCTCGCGCCGCAGACCGGCGCTTATCACTCCATCTGGATTGATGGCGTGCAGCTCGATAACGAAGCCGCCGAGAACAAGAGCTTCGTTGACCCGCTCTACGGTAAAACGTATCTCCCGCGCAAATTCAAAATTGCGTTCGCCATTCCGCCGGTGAACGACATGGACTTGTTCACGAATTGCCTTGGCTTCATCGCCGTGGTGGAGAACGACCAGCTCGTCGGCTACAACCTCGCCGTGGGTGGCGGCATGGGACGCAGTCACGGCAACGAAGCCACGTACCCGCGCCTCGCCGACGTCATCGGCTTCTTTCCGCCCGACAAACTCGTGGACGTGGCCAAAGCGGTGTTGACGATTCATCGCGATTTTGGTGATCGCACCGATCGCAAGCACGCGCGTTTGAAATACGTCGTTGCCGAGAAGGGCGTCAAGTTCATGCAGGAGGAAGTGAACCAGCGCGCGGGCATCACGCTCGCGCCGGCGAGGCCCTACAAATTCACCACGACGCAAGACCTTATTGGTTGGCACAAAGCGACCGATGGCAAATGGTTTCTCGGGTTGTTCGTCAACATGGGGCGCGTGAAGGACGCGCAGAAAGCGGCGTTGCGGCAGGTCGCGGAGAAGTTTCCCCACATCGAATTTCGTTTGACGGCAAATCAAAATGTCCTTCTCGCCAACGCTAGCGATGCGGACAAAGCCGCCATTACCACGCTGCTCAATGCTGCTGGAGTGAAAACGGAGAATCAAGCGACTGTGCTGCACGCGGCTTCGATGGCGTGTCCCTCGTTGCCGACGTGTGGCCTCGGCCTCGCGGAATCAGAGCGCTACCTGCCCGGCTTGATTGATCGCCTTGAAATGGTTTGTGCAGATCTTGGCCTCGGCGGCGAAGAGATCGTCATCCGTTCGACCGGTTGCCCGAATGGTTGCGCGCGGCCGTACGTGGCGGAGATCGCCTTCGTTGGCAAAGCCCCGGGACGCTACCAAGTCTGGCTCGGTGGCGACGCTTCCGGCACCCGCCTGAACCGCATCTGGAAAGACGTCGTGAAGGACCCCGACATGGAAACGGAACTCCGTCCGGTGCTCGCGCGTTTCGCCAAGGAGCGTAACACCAGTGAGCGCTTCGGCGACTGGTGCGACCGCGTGTTTTTGAAGGAACAGAAAACAACAAGCAATTAAGCGTTTCGCTTTTGCAATTGTGAAGTCTCTCGACAAACCAAGTTTGAAATCCATAGTTATCGATGGAAGCACAACGTCCATATTGAAAGCGCGTTTGGCGGTCAGAATCAAAAAGGTTTTGGCGACGGCGAAAGAGCGCAAGCTGAATGGAATTGGAGTGATGGCGCGACCAGAGGCTGATATTGGTCTTTTGCCCTTGTATCAAGTGCTACACCGTTTAGAACCAGACCGGGGCTGGTTGGAAAAAGCTTTGGTGACGCTGGCACACACTCTTTTTGATTGTTTGTCCAATCCGCAAGAAATCTGGTGGGGTGAGACTTGGAAATATTTGGGCGAGCCTTGCGGGAACGTGCCGCCGCCAAATTTGCTCGAAGAATGTGAGAGCCAGCGGTCAGGAAGTGAAATCATTTTAAAACTTGCGCCGCTCGTCCGACAATATCTTCAACTTGCGAATGAGATTTCCGAACGCTCGTTTGAAAATGGCCTTGCATTACAGTCCATTCCCGCACTTCCTGAAATCTCGATTGAGCCTGAATGGAAAAATCCAAGATTCCCTCCTAAATGGCCGAATAAAGAAAAGGCCAAGCAAGCGAAACTGGGAAGAGTTTTGACGGTAACAATGAGGTCTTGGTGGCGAGAGGCTTGGTACGTGTATCATTACGGCCCAAAAATTCTAGCCGGTGAAGTGCGACCCCACGGCACACAGACGGATTGGCTACATTCAGTGACCACGTTTGACAGAGTGTCAGCAAAATTTGCAGAAGCCTCCTATCTGGATCGTGTCTTTGGTGGATCGGCGAAAGATTTTCTAAGTGCGCTACTTGGCTATAGCCGATATGAGCATAGTCAGGAAATATGGAGTGACCGCGTTGCTTATTTCAATGCTCATGTTCCAAATGCTCTGGCGACGAACGACCAAGCACATCTGCAAAACTGGGCACTGACGGTTCAACGCAGCAAGTTGCCTTTGAGTGCAGGAATTGGTCAGATGCTTTTAAGAATCATTCTCCAGCGGGATGACATCAACATCTCGCCGTTAGGAAAAAGCGGCAGCAGTTATTTCAAGGCAGAGTATCTGGCAACCCAGGGCTTGTTGGAAAGGGAACTCGGTCGTATTGAGGAAGGCCTTGCGGGGATGCTCGCCAGTTATTACAAAACCAATTATGCAGTTTGGAAAGGCAACTGGCTTTCTGAGATCTGTGTTCCGGCGGTAGCCATTCAGCGAGCCGCGATTCGTTCGGGTATGAAAATAAAAATTCCAGCCGAACGTCCCAACGATTCGGAGTTGGCTCAACTACCAGACCCTGCCGAGGCGCGTCTGCCTTTCTGCCTTTACCCTGGTATCGAAACCATTTTGTCCCGCAGAAAGCTGGCGTGGCCTGCGCTTTTACTCGACGAACCCATAGCAGTGGTCGTTGAATAAGTTTGATCTGAATCAGAACCTCTACATTTCCAAAACAACCGCCGAGTTGCGGAGCAAGACCAGGCTCGTTGCGTGGTTTTTGCGCGTCGTTGTGGGGCGCGCGGCGGTTGTGTTAGCTTTCATCGCATGAATAAAGACACCTTGCTGCCCGACGAGCAAAACCCGCTGATCTGGATCAACCCAGGACGGATGAGCGGCGCACCGTGTTTTTACAAAACGCGGCTGCCAATTGACAGTCTGTTTGAAAATCTGGAAGACGGCGTGGGTCTGGATGAGTGGTTGGAAGCATTCCCGATCATCTCCCGCGCGCAGGCGCAGGCGGTGTTGGAACACGCGAAGAAATCCATGCTCCTAGCGGCATGAAAGTTCTGTTCGACGTGAACCTGCCGCATCCGCTCCGGCAAGAACTGCCAGGGCACGAGGTGTTCACCGCGCAATTCCAAGGCTGCGCGGAACTGGAAAACGGCGACTTGGTGGCCGTGGCTGAAGAAGCAGGTTTCGACTTGTTATCAACGGCGGACAAGAACTTGCGCTACCAGCAAAACTTCTCCGGGCGGAAGCTTGCCATTTTGGTTTTGCCCACGAACAAACTAAAAGTTTTGCGGCAAATCACCGCCGCCATCCGCGTGAAGCTGGATGTGTGGAAGCCGGGAGAATATTTTGAAATTGAACTGGGTTGAACAATTAACGGTGGAGCAAAGAGCCAGATGGAGTGACTGTTTACGAGCACCGTTCCATCTCTTCGAGACAATCGAGGAAGAACTGGCCGCGACGCCCGCGTTCTGGCGCAGCCGGACTCCTGGCCAGCGGATGGAGTATTTGGAGCACACACGCTGCGTGATCTACGGCGAAGAAGTCGTGAACGCGAAGATGATTCGTTGCTATGGCTGGAGAAAACGGATCGAAGACGAATACGATCCGAAGAACGTCGTTTATTTTTGAATTTTAATCGCATGACCCCCGACCAAATCACCAACGCCAACGCCGAGTTGCGGCACAAGTCCGCGCTCGAAATCGTCAGATGGGCCATCGCGCAAGCCCAAGGCCGCGCCCTCGTTTCCACGAATTACCGTCCGTACGAGGCGGTCGTCCTGCATCTCGCCACCCAGGTGCAGCCGGACATCCCGGTGCTGTGGGCCGACCACGGCTACAATCGTCCCGCGACCTACAAACATGCCGAGCAGCTGCGGGTGCAACTCAAGTTGAACCTCAAGGCCTACGTGCCGAAGATGACGCCGGCACATCGCGATGCCCTCCACGGCCCGATTCCGACGACGGAGCAGGAGGAGGCGTTGAAGGAGTTCAGCGCGGTGATGAAGCTCGAACCTTTTCAGCGAGGCATGAAAGAACTTGCCCCCACGGTTTGGATCACGGCTTTGCGCAAGGTGCAGAACCCCAACCGGGCGGAACTCGACATTGTTTCCGCGGACAAGAACTTTAGATCCCTGAAAGTCAGCCCGGTATTTTATTGGAGCGACGCGGAGATGGAGACCTACCTGAAACAACACAACCTGCCGAACGAATGGGATTACTTCGATCCGGCGAAGGCCGACGAGAAGCGCGAATGCGGGCTGCACGCGGCGTGGGGCGGAGAAAAGATGGGGTCGGGGATATAAGCTTGGACGAATCTGCTTCAACTTTGCGCTCAATCAGGCAAACTCAGCGGCGGCTCGATTTGCGCAGGCAGCGGCCGTTGAATATTTCACGCCGCCGGGCCCAAGCAACCTGACCCTGATTCCTTTTCATGAGTTCGTATCATTTGGATCATTTGCAATATCTGGAGACCGAGGCGATTCACGTCATGCGTGAAGTCGCCGGGGAATTCGAGCGCCCGGCGCTGCTTTTTTCCGGCGGCAAGGATTCCATCTGCCTGCTGCGCCTGGCGGAAAAGGCATTCCGCCCGTGCGATCTGCCCATGCCCTTTCTCAATGTCGAGACCGGCCATGAGTTTCCGGAGTTGATCGAATTCCGCGACCGACGCGCGAAGGAGCTCGGCGCCAAGTTGATCGTTCGCACCGTGGAGGACGCCATAAAGCAGGGACTGGCGCACGTGTCGCCCGGCGAGGTCAGCCGCAATCGGCTGCAAACACCGGTGCTGTTGGGGGCGATTGAGGAGTTTCGTTTTGACTGCTGTATTGGGGGCGCGAGGCGGGACGAGGAAAAAGCCCGGGCCAAGGAACGGTTCTTCAGCTTCCGCGACGGTTTCGGCCAGTGGGATCCCAAGAACCAACGCCCGGAAATCTGGAATCTCTACAACGCCCGAGTGAACCCGGGCGAAAACATGCGTGCTTTTCCGCTCTCGAACTGGACGGAGATGGATGTTTGGGAATACATCAAACGCGAACAGCTCGAAGTCCCGACGATTTATTTCAGCCATACCCGGCAATGCGTCCGGCGCGGTGGTCAGTGGCTCGCCGTTTCAGACATTCTGCCGCCGAAGGATCGGGAGCCGGTAAAAGAAATGGTGGTTCGCGTTCGCACTATTGGCGACATCATCAGCACCGGCATGGTGGAATCGCCCGCCGACTCGGTGGACGACATCATCGCCGAAATCG
>JANOHH010001076.1:0-1099 GCA_031406395.1 Verrucomicrobiota bacterium
TCAACACCGACACAATCGCAATCGTCGGCACCCAGCCGGAAACCAGGTAGCGAAATGCCCCACTCCCTTCGGCCCCGGCAAAACCAATCATCATCACCTTCGCGAAGATGAAGAAGCTCGCCACCTTCGAGCCGGACGCAATGAACGCCGCACTCGGGGTGGGCGCGCCTTCGTAGGCATCCGGCGCCCACAGATGGAACGGCACCGCTGCGACTTTGAAACCAAACCCCATCACGGTCATCACGATCGCCACGACCAGTAACGGATCCAGTCCCCTGCCCTTCAAGGCTGTTGCGATTTCTCCCAAGTTCGTCGAACCGGACAGTCCATAAATCAAACTCAACCCAAACAACATGAAGGCCGCTGACATGCCGCCGAACAGAAAATATTTCAACGCCGCTTCCGCGGACTTGATGTCACGCTTGTTGAACGCCGTGAGGATGTAGAGCGAGAGGCTCGTCATTTCAAGGGACACGAAAATCATCAGGATGTCCTCGGCGCTGACCATGAACATCATGCCCACAGTCGCGAGCAGAATCAGCGCGAGGTATTCGCCAACGTGCGTCGTGAAGTTAGATTCAATGGAAATCAGGATGGTGAAAATCGTCAACGCCAGCAACGCCACCTTGACGAGTTGCGTCAGCGGATCAACGACCAGCATCCCGCCCATCGCGTTTGCGTGCTCGGGCATGACGACCATCCAAACCATGGCCGCCGCGCATCCAACGCAGGCCACCATGCCGCCGATGACGAAGCGCAAGCGCACCTCCATGCCGCGCATCGAAGTCAGGTCAATCCCCAGCACTACCAACGCGGTGAGGACCACGATCGTTTCCGGGGCGGCCAGCTTGAGCAGATCGAGATAGTTCACGGCACGCCCCCTTTCCGCAGCCAGTCGAAGAGCGGCGAATCAAAACTCGGAATGATCACATCCAGCAGCAGTCGCGGGTAAAGGCCAATGAGCAAGGCCACCCCGATAAGCATCACCGCCCCAAGCCGCTCGGGGACGGAAATCGGATCAGCCGGAGCGCCCCGCACCGCCGCCGCCGGTTGCACCGCGTGTGCGTAGAGCCCCGCCCGGGGGCGGGGCGCCACCGCC
>JANOHH010001114.1:0-2074 GCA_031406395.1 Verrucomicrobiota bacterium
CCCGGCCGGCCACGCTGTGCAACAGGGAAATGCACAGTTCCCAGTCCTGTTCGAACTTTCGCTGCTGCTGCTCGTTCAACAGGCTGTTCGCCATCGCGGAGACTTGGCCTTCGGTGAGGGCGTCCTCGTCGGCGATGATGATTTCGCCATTCACCCGAAACGCCGGTGGCACGCCCACCACCAGATGCAGATCCGATGCGTCAAAATCGTTGGCCGCGGCGAGGAAGCGATCGAGGTTTTCAGCGCTCATGAATTGAATAATTGCCGGCCCCAGCCGCGCAGGCGCGACCAGATTCCGGTTTGCGAAAGTTTCGTCAGCGCGAGGCCCACCTCGGAACAGTGCGGATTTAGTTGCTGCGCCTGCGCATAGGAGTTGCGGGCCGGGCCGGTCAGGCCGAGCGCCTGCTGGCAGTGACCCAGTTCCAGCCAGAGCAGAAAATGGCCGGCGTTCCATTCCACCGCCGACTGCATCAGCTTGAACGCGAGGGCAAACTGTTCGTGGAAATAACGAATCCGCGCCGCCAGCCACGCGACGAACCAGTCTTTCGGGGCCAGCAGCAGTGCCTTGTCGAAGCAATAATCCGCGCGCGGCTCCTTGCGTGCCAGCAGCACGTCGCCGCGGGCCAGCCAGATGTACGGCGTATCGCCGCGTTCTTCAATGGCCGCGTCGGAGAAGGCGAGCGCGCCCGGAAAATCGCCGCTGCGGCCCAACGCCACGGCTTTGGCGGCCAGCAGCTCGGGTTCATGGGGAAAATGTTCGAGCGCCTTGTCGGCCCAGAGCTTGGCTTCGCGATATTCACCAAGTTCGATGAGCATGCGCACCTGTCCCGTCCACGCCGCCGCGTTTTGCGGATTGAATTCGAGCACCTTGGAGTAACGGCGTAGCGCCGACTCATAATTACCGTTCTCGAAGGCCGCGCGCGCTTCACCGAAATAATACGCCTCGTCCTTGAGCAGGGCCGCCGGCTCGCCGTGCGCGTGATCTTCAGATTCACCGCCGAACTCAAGATTGACGAAGCGGCTCATGGAATAATCTGCCGACGCCAGAACCAGCGTTTGAATGGTTTCCCAACGAACTGTGCTTCCGCAACGGTGGCCATTTGGAGCATGGTGGTGGAAATGACGGCTTCCTGCGCGTTTCCGTTACCGGTTATAGCAACTTCCGGCCAGAGGAACCAATTCTTTTCCGGCACCACCGTTTCGCCTGTCTTTGGCATGTGGGGCAAACTCTGCCGGCCCACACCGTTTACCTCGTAGAACTCCGGCGTGAACCGGATGCGATCGCCCGCCACGGCCAGCACCGGGCCCAAGCCAAATCCGGCTTCGGCCCGGACCGCGCCGCCTTCCCGATGGGCATCGCCGACACTTTGACTGTCGAGCGAATAGGCGATCCAATCGCCGCGACGGATGGAAAGCGAGGAGGAAAAAGTTTGAATGACCACGACGTTCCCCTTGATCCGCAACGGCATGAGATATTTCGTTTGCAGCTCATTGCGCAACGGCGCATACAGGCCGCTGCCCACGACGAGGAGCAGAATCAGGCCGGTGGCAATTCGGAAGGCAAACCGCGCCTCCACCAACCAGGGATTCAGCAGGAAAACGATGCTGGTAACGTGCGCCGAGAGCATCAGGCCAAACGCTACGTTTGCGACCGGATAGCCGAGCCACACGATGAAGACGAAGGCGAGCAGTCCGTAGCCGGTGAGAATTGCCCGCCCGATGAGCCGTTCTTTGCGCACGATGAAGACGAGTCCCGGCACGAGCAGGCTGGCGATGAACGCGGTGACCGGAATCCCTTCCGGCAGGTGCAAGCGATCCAGGCCCATGCGCCGCTGCAACATTTGCCAGACGCCGAAGAACGGACTGTACCACCGCGCTCGCGGCGGATAATACGGCGAAGCCATCCGGTTCATAGACTCATCCCTCATCCGTCAGTCATCGGCTCCCGCGCTCAATGTCGCTGGTCAATCTGATAACGCACCACTTCCTCCGGTTCATAAAATTCGCTCGTCTCGCGCTGCGATTTTACCTCGCCCACGATTTGCTCGAACAACTTCATTGCTTGGAGACAACC
>JANOHH010001154.1:0-8185 GCA_031406395.1 Verrucomicrobiota bacterium
CCAACACCACCAACGACACCAGTGACGCCGTGTTCGCCATCGTCTCGCCGCCGTTCACCAACACACACGGCGTGGCCACAACCCTGCGTGATTTCGACCTGCCGGGCACGCAGCCCTTCGAGCATGGACCGGACCTCGAAGCCTCGACGAGTTGTGCCTCGTGCCACGGCGGTTACGAACCCGCTGTCGAGCCCCAGCACGGCTGGCAGGGCAGCATGATGGCGCACGCCGCGCGCGATCCGCTCTTTCTGGCGAACATGGCCATCGCGAATCAGGATGCGCCGGAGTCGGGCGATCTTTGCCTGCGCTGTCACTTTCCACGCGGCTGGATGGCGGGACGTTCCGTGCCGACCGATGGCAGCCGCATGACGGCCGCGGACGCCGACGGCGTTTCGTGCGCGCAGTGTCATCGCATGGTGGATCCGGTTTACCAAGCCGGGGTGAGTCCGACCAATGACCTCGCGATTCTCGCCGCGCTGTCCTTCCCGGGAACGAACTATGGCAACGGCATGTTTGTGATTGATCCCACCGGCACGCGGCGCGGGCCGTTCACCAACGCGGTGGCGCCCCACACCTTTCTCGCATCATCGTTCCACAGCCGTTCGGCCTTTTGTGGCACCTGCCACGACGTGAGCAATCCGGCATTTCAGAGCGACGGCGCCGGCAATTATCCCGCCAACGCGCTGAACACCACGGCCACGAATTTCTCCCCGCACTTCATGGCCCCCGTGGAGCGCACTTACAGCGAATGGTTGAACAGCGATTACAACACGGCCAACGGTGTGTTCGCGCCCAGGTTCGCCGGCAACAAACCGGGCGGGCGCGTTGGCTCGTGCCAGGATTGCCACATGCGCGACGTCGCGGGTTACGGCTGCAACCCGAACACCAACCCCGGCGTGCCGCTCCGCCCGGATTTACCACTGCACGACATGACCGGCGGCAGCACCTGGCTGCCCGGCTTGCTCACGAATCTTTTCCCGGGCGAGGTGAATGTCCCCGCTATTCAAGCCGGCATCGCTCGCGCCACCCAGATGCTGACCAACGCCGCGTCGCTGGCGGTCGCGGATTCCGGCAGCCAGTTGAAAGTCACCGTCACCAACGAGTGCGGCCACAAACTGCCGACCGGTTATCCGGAAGGCCGCCGGGTCTGGTTGAACGTGAAGTTCTACAACGAAGCGATGAGCCTGCTCGGGGAATCCGGCGCCTACAATCCAACAACTGGCGTGCTCACGAGCGACGCGGAAGCGAAAATTTACGCGGTGCATCCGGGAATTGAAACCAATCTGGCCGTCGCCCTCGGACTGATGCCCGGCCCGTCGCTCCACTTCGTCCTGAACAATCAGACCTACGAGGACAACCGCATTCCACCGCGCGGATTCACGAACGCAAACTTCGCCACGTTCGGCGGCGCGCCCGTCGGTCACCACTACGACGACGGCCAGTATTGGGATGAAACGCGTTACACGCTTCCGACCGGAGCCACAATGGCGGTGGCGCGGCTCTACTACCAGAGCACGAGCAAGGAGTTCGTCGAGTTTTTGCGCGACGAAAACCGCACCAATACCAAAGGTCAGGAGATGTATGACCTGTGGAACAACAACGGCAAGTGTCCACCCACGCTGATTTCCGAAGCGACCTGGGTAACGGCGTTCCTGATGAAGTCCGCGCGCTTCACGCCCCAAGGCAATTTTCGCATGGAATTCCTGTCGCGCCCCGGGGTGAGCTACACGATCGAATACAAGAACTCGCTGGCGGAGGCTATCTGGCAGCCGTTTGCCGCCAATGGCAGCTTCACCGCGACGAACACACAGAGCAGTTTCGAGGACGACTTCACCACCAACAGTTCGGGAGGAATTTCGCCCACCGGCCAGCGTTATTATCGGTTCAAGTACACGCCCGCGCCATAGCTGGCTGGAGCCCGCCGCAAAAGCGATTTTGCTTACAAGGCGCGCTGCGTCCGCGCGACCGCGCCGGAGGCTGGCGCTTTGGCTTTACGACCAAACCTGCTGCGTTTTCTGAGCGAAGCGGACGTTCACCGCCGCCGACACCACGGAGTTCGTGGCGGGAGGTCACAGCTCTGGGGTTTCGAGGACGATTCCGTCCGGCTTTGACTTGTTTCCCCGCCCGCGCCACTCTGCATCCGCAATGAACCGTGTCCGCCTGCTGCCCGAACAAGTCGCCAATCAAATCGCCGCGGGCGAGGTGATTGAGCGGCCGGCCAGCATTGTGAAAGAACTTGTCGAGAACTCACTCGACGCACAGGCCACGCGCATCACGGTGGAGATTCAGGCGGGTGGCCGCAGTCTGGTGCGCGTGATTGACGACGGCCTCGGCATGAGCCGCGACGACGCCCTGCTCTGCCTCGAGCGGCACGCCACCAGCAAAATCCGGAAAGCCGAAGACCTGGCTGCCGTCACGACGATGGGGTTTCGCGGCGAAGCGTTGCCCAGCATCGCCAGTGTCAGCCGGTTCACGCTCACGACCCGCGAACGCGAGGACGATTCTCCCGAAGGAACGCAGATCATCGTCAACGGCGGAAAAATCCTCGAAGTCAAGGCGGCGGGCAGCGCGCCGGGCACGGGCGTGGAAGTGCGCTCTTTGTTCTTCAATCTGCCGGCGCGGCGCAAGTTCATGCGCACGGAGGAAACCGAGGCGGCCCATGTGCAACATTATCTCACGCTGGCGGCGTTGGCGTTTCCGGAGGTGGCGTTCACGTTCGTCAAAGACGGGCGCACCGTCTGGCAACTGGCTGCCCACCAGAGCGGACCCGCCGCGGCTGAAAAACTGGCCGGCTTGGGCGAACGGCTGCGGGCGTTGTTGGGCGAGGCGAAATTGTTGCCGGTGGAGTTCACCACCGAGTTTATCGAATCCCGCGCGGTCCCCGAGGAGGAGTCCTTTGAAACCGCACTCCCGGCCAACACGGCTTCACCTGCCCCGCAAGTTTCGTCCTTCCGGCTTTGGGGTTTGATCGGCGTGCCCGGGGTTTCCCGTTCGACGCGCGAGGATCAATTCGTCTTCGTCAATCGCCGTCCGGTGGAGAATCGCGGGATTAACTTTGCCTTGCTCGAAGGTTATCACACAGCATTGATGAAAGGTCGCTATCCGGTTTGCTGTCTGTTTCTGGAGATTGATCCCGCCGCCGTGGACGTGAACATCCATCCGTCCAAGCGCGAGGTGAAGTTTCATCGCGAAGGCGACGTGCGCCGCAGCGTGGCGCAAGGAATACGGGAGGCCTTGCTCAAATTTCATTCGCCGGAAACGTCGAAGGACAACATTCAACAGCCAACAGCCAACCTCCAACGCCCAAGTGAATCCAGGCCGGCAAATTTGTCGGCACCGGAAACGGACGAATTGCCAAACTTCGTCACCACGAGCGCAAAGCCAGTTTCACCGGTACCGCAACAAACGCCTTTGCAAATGGGCTTTTCGCCCAAGCCACTAGCATCCCGCAATCAACTGACACAATCACCGGGCGCGGCGGCAACCCGCATACCGACGGGCAAACCCACAGCTCTACCCACCGAATCCCCTCCGCCCTCCGCCCTCCGCCCTCCGCCTTCCTCCTCGCCCCTCCTGAGCGTGCCGCTGCGCCTAGTCGGGGTAGTAGGCAAGCTGTACGTGGTGCTGGAATCGGATCGCGGGCTGGTGTTATTGGATCAACACGCCGCGCATGAACGGATTTTGTTCGAGCAAATGCTGGAGCGACTGGAGCGCGGCGCGCAATCGCCGGCACAACGACTTTTGTTACCGGAAACCCTCGAGCTTCCGCCCCGCGACGCGAATTTCCTACGCGGTCAGCTCGCGACGTTGACGCGTTTGGGCGTGGGACTGAGTGAGTTTGGCGAGCGGACGTTCCTGCTTGATGCGCTGCCACCGTTCGTAAAGGTGGCGGACGCCCGAAGTTTCGCCCTCAACCTGGTGGACGAGTTGAAGGCCGCCGGGCAGGAGGTAAATTCCGCGCGCCTCGGCGAACACGTCGTGGCGAAAACCGTCTGTCGCCACGCCGTGAAGGCCAACGATCCCCTGAAGGGCCGGGAGCTGGAGAATCTCGTCGAGGATTTGCGCCAGTGCGCCATGCCCTACACCTGTCCGCACGGCCGACCGACGATCATCGAGATGAACTACCGCGAATTGGAGCGAAAATTCGGCCGCAGCCAATAGCGAACCAGTTTTTTCCCAAATAAGGCTTGCCATCCAGCGCGCGGCAGATAGGCTTTGCGACCTTAATTTGGAACAGGATCAATATGGCAAGAATTTGTGAACTCACCGGGGTCGGCCCACGCAAGGGCAGCATCATCTGGCGCAGCGGTAAATCGAAGAAGAGCGGCGGAATCGGCATGCACATCACCGCCATCACCAAGCGCAAGTTTATGCCAAACCTGCAGCGCGTGAAGGCGCTGATTAATGGCGAAGTGCGTTACATTCGCGTTTCCACCCGCGCCCTCAAGAAGGGTCTCGTGACGAAAGCGCCCAAGCGCACTTGGAAAAAGCCCGAAGCCGTCAAAGCCAAGAGTTAGGCCGGTTTCCGCGGGATGATATGCTGGGGCGTTGAAGGAGAGGAATCCACTTCAACGCTTGGGTGTTTTATACTTTTACCTTCAGCGGGATTTGAGCATGCCCGGATCAATCATTCGCGTCCAACGTTCCTGCTCGGCAATCGGAATCAAGCCGCCTTGCACCTTCTCCCAGGCGTTTTCCCGCATCGACCGCCAGCCGAGTTTGCGCGCAGCGTCCCGGAGCTGGCTGGTCTTGACCCCGGTTTGGATCAGGTCGGCAATGGCTTCGTTCAAGAGGAACAACTCGTAAATCGCCACCCGACCGCGATAGCCTTTCTGATTGCACTCGACACAACCCCGACCCCGCCAGGCCTGTATCGCATCAGGCCCTAGCCCCAAAGCTTTGGCCATTTCGTCGCGCACACTAGGTGCGATCGCGGCGTCCGGCTCCGCGCAGTGACGACAAATACGCCGCGCGAGCCGTTGCGAAATGCTGCACACCAACGAGGCAGCGACGAGATACGGCTCAATTTTCATTTCTAACAGACGCGTCACTGAGCTGATGCTGTCGTTGGTGTGCAACGTGGAAAAAACCAGATGGCCGGTTTGCGCCGCGCGGATGGCTATCTCGGCCGTTTCGAAATCGCGGATCTCACCCACAAGCACCACGTCAGGATCGTGCCGCAAAACGGAACGCAGCCCGGCGGCAAACGTCAGGCCAACCTGGTCCCGCACCTGAATTTGCACCGTGCCATCGAGTTGATACTCGATGGGGTCTTCAAACGTGATGATCTTGCGGCCTTCATCATTGGCTTGTGCGAGCGCGGCGTAAAGCGTGGTGGTTTTGCCGCTGCCGGTCGGGCCGGTGAGCAGCACCAGCCCTTGGGGCAATTGGGTCAGTTGCAAGAAGACCGCCTCGTGCTGCGGCTCCATGCCGAGCTGGCCGAGATCGAGAAACAGGTTTTGTCGGCCCAGAATGCGCAGCGCCACAGCTTCCCCGTGTTTCGTCGGCACAATGGAAACGCGCAGGTCGTATTCCTCTCCGCCCGTTTTCATGGCGATGCGGCCATCATGCGGCAACCGTTTCTCCGAAATGTTCAGTCCGGCCATGATTTTCAGCCGCGACACGACGGCCAGGTGCAGATTGCGCATGTCCGCCGGCACGGGCACCGTTTCCAATATGCCGTCCACGCGATACCGGAGCCGGATCGTACTGGCGTACGGCTCCAGATGAATATCGGTCGCCCGCAGGCGGAGGGCCTCCTGTAAGATCTGGTCTACGAACGCCGAGATGGTCGCCTCGATCGCGGAATCGGTCTCCTTGCCCTGCACATCAAAAACAATCTCGCGATCGAGTTCCACCCCCCCGCGTTCCTCCCGCAGTTTTTGAATCGTTTCCGCCCCGAGACCGAAATGCTTCTTGATGACAGAGTGAATAGCACTGGGGGTGGCGAGCACGAGCTGGAAGCGCTGATTGAGCAGCAAACGGAGATTGCCCATTTCCATTTGCCGGGGTGGCTCGCTAAAGGCCAGCGTGAGCGACTGGGCGTCGCCTGCAATCGGCAGCATGTGGTGATGGAAGATCAGCTTGATAGGCACCAACTCAAGGGTCTCCCGCTTGAGTTCGAGGGTGGATGGGTCAACAAACTCGAAGTGGTTGACTTCGGCCAGCGCGCGCCAAGTGTCCTCCTCGGACGCGAAATTTAAGTCCACGATGGCGCGATGCTGCGCGAGGTTGAGCCGTTTCTGGCGGCGCCGTACTTGTTCGAATTGAGCGGGCGTGAGCTTGCCCTGCTCGACCAGCAGGTCACCAACTTCGCGTTGCGCTGGGCCGGAGTCCACGGTCATCGGATTGGCACCTCGACGGCTTGTTTCATGTTTAAGGTCAGAATATTCGTCTGCACCGCAGTATTTGTCAGCGTCAGAGTTTTCAAAGCCGCATCAACCACGAACAGATTGGTCACCACCATGCCGCCCACCGGAATCCCAACCAATTTTTCGCCCAACAGCAAGACTGCATATCTTGGTCCGCCGCCGGTGCCATAGTAACCTTGGTAGGTCAGTTCGAGTTTCCACGTCGTGGGCGGCGGAGGTGGGGGCGGGGGTGGGGGCGGCGCAGGTTTGGCCGGGGGAACAAAATACGCCGTCGTGAACAAATTCGAGCTGGCGGGATCCCCGACGCTCTTAGGATATGTGACCGGGTCGAAAAGCCGCTCGAGTTGCGCCACAGGCACTGGAGTGATGACCGCTGCGGGGTTGGCGAGGGCCTCGTGGAATTGAATCTCGCCCACGCCCATTCCGCCGCCGATGATCACCAGCAACAGCAGCAGCCACAGGCCCACATGCAGGCAGGTGGAAAACCAGCGGCTTCTCAAAGTTTCGCTCACAATGATCATGGCGAGCTCCGTTTCATTTCGGGAACACAAAACCCACGGCGCGTAACGAGACGCGGACTTCATCAGGTTTTTCCGGCGCTTGTTTACGGAGGACCAGTCGTTCAATAAACAGCGCGGGCTTGTTGGTCGGTGCCGCCGGCAGACCGGCGGCCTTGATTTCGCCGGCCCGCAACGGCAAGGTCTGCAAGAATTGCGCAACGTTCGAGAATGCGCCCGTCAATTCGATCTGCATCGGCAACTCGGCGAGCGAACGACGGTTGCTCGTGAAGGGCGCATTGGTGAATGGCATCTGGGCGGCCATGAAGTGAATAGTGGACACCTTGGCATGAATGGCCGTGGTCAACAAGCTGTCGAGGAACGCCAGCTCCGCCCAAAGCAACGCCGGCTCCGTCAGATCCGCAGACGGCTCCGGGAACCCGGCCAGGACCGCGGGCTCGAGCACCACGTTTTCTTGTTTGGCGAGTCGGGCAAGCATCTCCATCCGTCGGCCAGCTTCGTTTTTGTAATCCACGAACAGGAACGGTTCACTAACCTGGGCTCGCAAAGCCGCATCCAGTTCAACGCGGGCGCGGGCTTTTTTGCGCGCCGCTTCGAACGCGGTCAGCGCGATTCGCGTTTCGTCCAGCTGATTGGTGAAGCTCACGAAATCCAGTTTGAGGGCGTTCGTCTGACCGACCGCCGCGGCGAGTCTGCGCCACGATTGTTCCAAGGGGGTATCAAGACTTCCGGCTTTGCGGTCGAGCGGCACGAACACAAATAGATAAACCGCCCCCAGCACGGCCGCCAAGAGCGGGAGGATGCTGCGGAACCGGGTTTCGGGATCAAGTCGCATCAACTTCAAGGGGACGGTTTGGTTCTGGCCGGCACCCGCCCTGAAGAAGGCGGATGCAACTGCCGGGCGGCGGCCGTCTGAAATTCCGTCGTGGCAAAATCCAAGGCGAGGGCAAAATGGCGCTCCGCCAGTGTCACCTTGGGATCCGCCAAGCTGCGGCGGAGATCCTCAGACACCAAATCTACCCGCTCGAAGATCGGCGATTTCTTCAAGCTGGTTACCACCTGGCTCAGCGTGGTCCGCGCAGCATCCACGTCCTCGGGCACGCACAATTCGGCAATGAGTCCCGGCCGCGCGGGGGTCGCGTTGGTAAGTTCACGCCGACGCACTCCAAATTCCGGATTGCCCGATCCGGCCAGCAGTTTGTTGGTGGTGGTCAGCGTTGGTGGTTGGGCAAAATAGCTTTGCTGATCCGCGATCAGCACGCACCACAAGGTGCGATTGCTGCGCGCAGCTTGGAG
>JANOHH010001159.1:0-1413 GCA_031406395.1 Verrucomicrobiota bacterium
AATTGCTCTGCCAGTACAAGGCGCTTCAATTCCGGCCAACGCACACTGGCCAGCACAAAAACGAACGGTAAAAGCAGTGCGGCATACCGGAATGTATTGGAAGCTTTCGGGAATTTTTTTACGGTCAAATAATCAAACAACCCGGCGCAATAGATAAAATCAAACTGCGGTTGGCTCCCCAACGAACCAGCCCTCCCACCCTCCTTGAGCACTTGATGAACGGACTTCTTGACAATCTGGATTGGTGTTCTCCGCTGAAATCGCCTTTTGCAGTCTTCCAAGTTGCTCCCAGTTCGCTCAACGGTTTCGTCATTAAAATCCCAAAGCGTGAATTGCACATGCTCACTTAAATCGTCTTGCGCCAAAAACTGCAGCACCTCACTGGCCGGGCCACATCCTAGATTGAGGACCTGGATGGGCTTTTGTCGCCGGGCACCCCGCAGGCTTTCCGCCTGAAGTTTTTCTTTCAGATAAGTGATACGGTTGCGATGGGCCTTTGCCGGCCATTGACTCAAAAACCAGTTGTTCAAGGCTCTGGCATACAACGACCCTCCTTCCAAAGGCTCGCGCAAGATCATATTCACCATTTCGTAATCACCTGCGTAACCCAGCGGTTTATGAAAAGTGCGATGCGCAAACGGGGAACACATGATCAATGAATGCAGGTGTCGCTTGGCGAAATGCTGATGCAACGGACGCAACTCCGGTTCGATCTGACCGCTGATTTCCTCCAACCGCTCATGCAGGGCATCAAACGCCGGCACAATTTCCTCACAAAGGCCACGAATCCGCCCCAAGTCCACCCTATCGCTCCCGCCTTTGGCAGAGGAAGACGCTTCCAACTCCACGTGATCCAGCCAGCGACTCAAGTCGAGCAGAAAAGACTGCATGTCGGTGATCACCAGTTTGAACTCGGGGTGGACACGGTAAACTCTTTGCCACTGGTTGAGGAACTCCCGAAATTCGGAACTGGTAACGACAGCGCCACCCGCCGGCGCTGGCATGCCTATTATGAATCCCTCGTCCGCCAGCTTTACTTCACAGACCAATAAAGACTTAGTGTTGATCAGACTGCCTACCACCGCACGCCCGGAGTAGATGATCACGTCCTCCATACTGATCGTGAAGTCCGGGATGGCTTGGGACACGCATAGCACCAATCCTGGATCATATATTTCCAATACGGCGTGGTAACGAGTCAGATGCGTCAATTTCGCCTGGAAATTCGAGCCTTCATGACTCCGTCCAATTACTTGATATTCGCGAACTCGACTCGTTGTCATCGTAATTATTCTGCGTGGCCTCGATTCCCGGTGCTCATTCCAAGACCATTACCCTTTCAAACTAACTATGAACTAGTGCGTGAGCGAACTGGAAACGCAACGGGGCCGCCAGGACGAACGCCCCCCGTCC
>JANOHH010001196.1:0-6638 GCA_031406395.1 Verrucomicrobiota bacterium
GAAATTTGGCAAGCTGCATCTGCTGCTCCACTCGGTCGCCTTCGCCCCCAAGGAGGCGCTCGAAGGCAAGTTCCTGAACACGAGCCGCGAAGCGTATCGCATTGCGCACGACATCAGCGCGTATTCCCTCGTGGCGCTTTCCCGGGCCGCCGAGCCGCTCATGACCGCCGGCGGTAGCATCATTGCCATGAGCTATTACGGCGCGGAGAAAGTGGTGCCGCACTACAACGTCATGGGCGTGGCCAAAGCCTCGCTCGAAGCCAGCACCCGCTACCTCGCTTACGATCTCGGCCCGAAGAAAATTCGCGTGAACTGCATCAGCGCCGGGCCCGTCAACACGCTGGCCGCCCGCGGCATCGCCGGGTTCAACGACATGCTCAAACACTACGAGGCCCACGCCCCGCTCAAGCGCAACGTGGTGCCCGACGAACTCGGCGCCACCGGGGTCTTCCTTGCCAGCGACGGCGCCGCGGCCATCACCGGCCAGGTCATCTACGTGGATGGCGGCTATCAGATCATGGGGATGTAGGCGCGGAGCGTTCGTGCCACCTCTTTGTCGGCGAAACGATTCAAAGTTACGGCTCGCTTGCGGCAAGCTCGTGCCGGAATAGAGTTCCGCGCGCAGTTTCACGGTGATTGCGGCCGCACTCCTAGTCCAACCCGCGCTCGGTCAATTCGTCCTCGTCGAGGCCGAGGTAGTGGCCGAGTTCGTGAAGATAAGTCGTCCGGACTTCGTCACCGTAAATTTCCGCGTCGCCTTCGGCAAAGTCCCAAAGGTTTTCCAGGAACAGAATAATCTGCGGCGGCAGGGGCGAGGCGCTGTGCTCCTCGTCGCCAAATGCCGGGCCGGTGAAAACACCGAGCGTATCCGCCTCGATGCCCTCGGCCTGAAACGCCGCGTTCGGGACCCGCTCGAAGGTGACGGGCAGCGGTTGCGCCCGATCGCGCAATGGCCCCGGCAACCCCGCCAGGGTCGCCGCGACTTCGGCCCGCGCGAGCTGGCTCAATTTTTCCCAGGAGGCACGCATGCAACCCATCGGCCATTTCGTTCTCTGCCGGGCGACGGGCTATCGCGCGGGCAATTCGCGCAGGTAAAGATTCTTGAACCACACCGGAGTCTGGTGCGCCTGGAGTTCGATCGGCCCGATGGGAAAGAGCGACAAGTCGCGCTGCCAGTAATTCTCCAACACGGTGTTGTTGACGACGAGTTCGTCGTTGAGGAACACGTGCGCCTTGTTGCCAAACAGGACGATGCGGATGCGATTCCATTCCCCGATGGGCTGGTCGGCGACCCGCAGCGGCTTGGCGGCATTGGTCAGGTTGTTGAAGAGGCCACCCGAGCCAACCGCATTGCCGGCTTTGACCGGTTGTGTGAACGGATCCCAAATCTGCACCTGCGGCGTGCCGCGCAAATAAAATCCACTGTCACTACCGGGTGCGATCTTCCAGTCCGCGACGAGTTCGAAATTCGCGTAGTCCTTCGCCGTGCAGAGATTATCGAAGTTCGTTCCGCGATAAACCAGTGCACCGTCCTCGACCTGCCAGTTCGCCCGCATGAGTTCATCCGCGGTTGCCTGCTTCTCGGCGAGTTGCGCCGGTTTCATGGTGGCCCGTTGCTTCGGATCCGCTACCAAACCCTTCCAGCCGGTGAGATCCTTGCCGTTGAACAACGCGATGAAATCCTCGGGCCGTACGTTGGGGTTCTTGGCGCGCGGCAGTTCCTTGACCCGGATTTGTCGGAACTCCACGTAATCGTTGTGCCCAAGCAATCCGATGTGCCCGCGCTCGCGGAACAGGCCGGGATGCTTCGCGATCGTCAGGGGATCGGACACCGTGTTGAGATTCGCATCCAGAATCGTAATGCCATTGACGACCACCTTGATGTGCCGTCCCCGCGCGGTGATTTCCTCCGTGTTCCATTGACCGGGCGGCTTGAGGGCGCCTTGCTTGGCAGCCACGACGTCATAAATTGAACCATGAAACTGATCCGGCTGCAGCTTGCCCCAGCGGCCACGTTCGGCGGCACCTTCTTCGAGGATTTGAATTTCCATGCCCAAGAACGCCGCATCACCGTCCAGCGGTGCGCGGATGCCGATGCCGTTGCTGGCGCCGTCTTCCAATTTGAACTCGAAGCGGAGAATGAAATCGTCATATTCCTTTTCGGTGAACAGGTTACCCCCACCGCCACGGGCGCAATAAATCACGCCGTTGGTGACGCCGTAACCCGCGCCGCGCTGGCCCACCAGCGTCCAGCCGTTGAGGGTTTGCCCATCAAACAAACTCGTGAAGCCAGGCTCGCGTGGCGTGGCGTCAGCCGGTCGCGATCCGGCTTCGGCTTGCTTCGGCGTGAGCTCAGCCGGTCGCGGGGTGGCCTCGGCTGGCCGGGGCGCGGTGTCCACTTGCCGTGGCGAGCTCACGGGCGCTCCTGGCGACTTGAGCGCGAAATACGGCGGCCGTCGGGCACAACCAGCGAGCAGAATCATCACCCCCGTGGCCATCAGGAAACTTGGCAGGGCTTGGTGCCAGCAGAGTTTGCGAAAGGGGTTTTTGATTTTCATGGCTGACGATGAGAAACGCTGGAATGGAGCGTTTGAAAAAAAACGCAGCCTGTCAAGCGGCCTTTGACGGGCCACCCGGCAGACGCATCGAATTTTTGGTAGGACCGTGGGCGACCCATGACCTTGCTCTGCCCGCGGCCCACACGCCCGTTAGCTGTGGCAGCCGGGCCCGGTAATGAATTCCCGTTGCGCGACGGGAATGCGCACCGTAGTCTCCCCGCGCGATCATCCCATGAAGCGTGCGTCGTCAGCGAGCAAAACCAAGTCCGCCGCCCCGGGCGCCAAGCGGAAGCCCCGGCGCCAAGTGGCGGTCGCCAAAAAAGCTGCTCCCCCGGCGAAACGCAACCCTATCCGCAAGACCAAACCGGTTGCGAAACGCAAGGGGGTGCCAAAGCCCACGAAAATTGCCAAGCCTAGGGCGAAAGTAAGGCGCAAATCCGTCGCGAAGGCCAAGCCCACAACGAAACGCAAGCCCTTGGCAAAGCTCGCGGCGATTGGGAAGGTCAAGTTTGTTGCCGAAGCCAAGACCGTTACCGTGCCCACGCCCGCATCGCGTCCCGCTCCGAAAACGAAATCCGGCATAGGACGGACGCCGAAAAGAAAGTCTCCTGTCCGGCACCCGCGGGTCACAATGCCCGCCTATCTCCTCGAAGGCGACGCGCCAGCAGCGACCGCTATGGCCGGGCCCGGCGAGAAGTTTGCGCTCGGCCCGGAGACGCCCGCCGCCCATTTGGCCGCGGAAGCTGCCCACCTGCCCGAGGCCTACGGCAGCGGACGTTTGTATGTGACCCCGCGCGATCCGCACTGGCTTTACGCGCACTGGGACATAACGCCGCAACAGCAGTTTCGGTATAACGCACGGTCGGTGGACCGGCATTTGATCTTGCGGATTCACGAGGGCGAAGTTGGCGAGCGCCCGGCTGCGGAGATTCATGTGCATCCAGAATCGCGGCATTGGTTCGCGCACGTCGAAAGCACCGGGACCGTCTACGTTACCGAACTCGGCTATTACCAGACCGGTCGCCGCTGGAAAAATCTCGCCACCGCGGCCCCGACCAAAACCCCGGCGGACCGCATCTCGGCCGATACCACCGTGGAGTTCGCCACGATCCCCCTGGAGTTGTCGTTTGAAACCATGCTGGGGCTGTTGCAGGAAGAGAGTCAGGAGAAAATTCCCCTGGCCCGGGCCATTGAGCAACTACGTGTGACCCGACAATCCGCGCTGCCTCCACCCGCGACAATGCCCGAGTGGACGCCCGAGCAGGAACGGGTACTTTCGGAATTCCTGGCCCGCAAATCGGCGGCGCGTGGTTGGCCCAGCTCACACGAAATCGGCGAACTTTTGGGCGGACAAAGCGCGGGCGACATCGCGCCCGCGCCGACCGGTGAATTTGATTTGTCTTCGTTCTGGGGCGGCGCGGACAGTTCAAGCCCCTTCGGCGGCGGGCCGGTTGGCGGAAATGATTTCTGGCTCCAAGTGAACGCCGAGTTGATCATCTATGGCGCTACCCAGCCGGATGCAAAAGTCACCGTTGCCGGAAGGCAAATTGCGCTGCGGCCGGATGGGTCGTTCGGCTTCCGTTTCGCCCTGCCCGATGGTCAGTACGCGGTGCCTATCGTCGCTGTGTCCGCCGACGACACGGATGGCCGCGCGGCGGAATTGAAGTTCACGCGCGCAACCGAGTTGGTCGGCGATGTGGGCGAGCCGGCCCAAGACCCGACACTAATGCTGCTTCCGCATCATGGTTGATGCCCCGTCGTCACACCGTTCGCCAGCCTGGCCGGCAGGTTTTTCCATTTTTCATTTTTAATTTTTCACCCTTTCATGCCCGGTTACCTCGCCATCATCCTGCACGCGCATCTGCCGTTTGTGCGGCATCCGGAACACGAAAAATTTCTGGAGGAAAGCTGGCAGTTCGAAGCCATCACCGAAACCTACCTGCCGCTGCTTGCGATCATGAACGGCTGGCATCGCGACGGCATGGAGTCGCGGCTCACGCTGACGCTCTCGCCCACCCTTTGCGTCATGTTGCGGGATCCGTTGCTGAAGGAGCGGTATGCCCGGCACCTCGATAGCGTGATTGAACTCGCGGAAAAGGAGCTGCATCGGACGCATTGGGAGCCCGCCTTCCAGGAACTCGCCGCCATGTATCACCAACGGCTCAAGTCAGTGCGCGACGCCTACCTTGCCAGCGGGGGCGACGTGGTGGGCGCATTCCGCCGCTTTCAAGATCTGGGCAAGCTGGAGATCATCACCACGGCGGCCACGCATGCCTTGCTGCCGCTCATGGCCAATCATCTGCCGTCCGTGCGGGCGCAAATCCTCATCGCCCGCGATCATTATCGGGAATGCTTCGGCTGCGACCCGCGCGGCATCTGGCTGCCGGAGTGCGCCTACTTCGAGGGCGTGGAAGCCATTTTACAGGAGGCGAATCTCCGCTGGTTCACGGTGGATTCGCATGGCTTGCTGCACGCCAAACCGCGTCCGCGCTACGGCGTGTTCGCGCCCGTCTTCACCCCGAATGGCATCGCCGCCTTCGGGCGCGACCTGGAATCCTCGCGCCAGGTCTGGAGCCGCAGCGAGGGTTATCCCGGCGACGCGCGCTACCGCGATTTCTACCGCGACATCGGCTTCGATCTGGATTTCGATTACGTGAAGCCACATCTGCCCTCGCCCGACCATCGCGGATTCACCGGGCTCAAGTATTACCGCATCACCGGCGGCCAGGCGGAGAAACAAATTTACCAACGGCGCGAAGCCTTGCAGACCGCGGACGATCACGCCGGGCATTTTCTCAAAGCGCGGATGGCGCAAATCCAGGAACTCGCCGGCATCCTGGATCGCCCGCCGCTCGTGGTGGCGCCGTATGATGCGGAGTTGTTCGGGCATTGGTGGTATGAAGGGCCGGAGTTTCTCGATCTCCTCGTCCGCAAGGCGTATTACGACCAGAAAGTTTTTGAGCTCATCACGCCCGAACAATATCTCCGCCGCCACCCGACGAATCAGATCGCCAAACCCAGCCCGTCGAGCTGGGGCGAGGAAGGTCACTGGCGCGTGTGGCTCAATGAAAAAAACGAGTGGATTTACCCGCACCTGCAGGTCGCCCAGGAACGCATGACCGAGCTGGTAAAAAAATTTGTCAAGCCGGACGCGTTGCAGACTCGTGCGCTCAAGCAGGCGGGCCGCGAACTCTTGCTCGCCCAGGCCAGCGACTGGCCGTTCATCCTCCGCACCAACACCAGCCCGGATTACGCCCGCAAGCGCGTCAAAGGCCACCTCCTGCGCTTCACCTCACTCCATCACCAACTCACCACCGGCAAAATCGAGGAGACCGCCCTAGGTAAGATCGAAGCCAGCGACAATCTTTTCCCGGAAATCAACGTTGGCTATTGGGCATAGGCGGCAGGCCGGTTCGACTTAACCACGAAACACACCAAACACACGAAAAGACTCAGAACTTCTTCCGGTTCTTAATTTCGTGTGGTTCGTGTATTTCGTGGTTCAACCTTTGACGCTTGTTTTGAAATTCACCCCCGCCTTCTCCAGCCGGCGGAGCAACTTGCGATTCACCGGATCGCCATGCCAATGCGTCAGGCTGCGCGCCAGGACTTCCGTGACGCCCGCCATCTTCATCAATCGATCGCGCCCGGTCGCGAACAGGGCATCCAAGGTGGAGAAGTGCTGGCAAAACAATTGAGCCTCCGCCGCGCCGATTTTCGGAATGCTTAACCCAAACAACACCCGCCACGCCTCGCGCTTCATGCTCGCCGTGATGGCGTCGAAAAACTTTTGCGCCGAATCCTGGTCCATGCCCGGCAACGCCGCCAGTTCCTTCACCCGCAGCCGATACAATTCCCCAACGTCGCGCACCAGACCCTGCCGCACTAGCGCCGCTACCAGCTGTTCGTCCCCGCCCGCGATGTCCATCGCCGCCGGTGAACACCAATGCACCAACCCGCGCCGCACCTGCGCCGGGCAATCGGGATTGGGGCAATGCCACTCGGTGGGTTGGTGGGGCGAGACTCCCGGCGAGCCGGTTTGTGCCCCGCCAAGCGGCTCGCGAGGACGCTCGCCCCACC
>JANOHH010001239.1:0-3686 GCA_031406395.1 Verrucomicrobiota bacterium
CGTGGGAGCGCCAGCAAAGTAGCGGCGGACATTCGGGGGTTGACGCATGCCGGCTGGGTAGGGTCGGCGCACTACGCCAACCTGCACCGCGAGCAACGGTGCAACACCTGGATCTTGAGGTGCAACAATCCGCAAGCCTTCCGGCCCTGCACGGGCCGGCGGTCGGCGCAGCGCGCCGACCCTACCTCCCTCGCCGATACCTGTGCGTAATTTGGGCAGCATGCGTCAGCCCGGCGCGGACATTTGGGCCACCTTACTTCGGGGCGCGGCGCGGCTGCGGCGCGCGGAGTTTTTGGTAAAGCCACTTTTCGAGCGGGCGCAGCGGGCCCAGCCATGTGTAGAACGGGGAGTAGATCAACCGCACCCGCACCACGGAAAGAAACATGGTCAGTGACGAGCGGAACAGCGAGGACGTGACTTTGGAGCCGACCTTGTCCGTCCACTCGGTCGGCACTTCCAGGATGCTGAAGCCGGCGCGCTTGAGCGAAACGAGCAGGTTCACATCGAAGGCGAGGTCGGCGATTTGCAGCGTCGAGTGGATTTTTTCCGCCGCCGCGCGCCGCATGACCTTGCAGGGGCATTGGGTGTCCTTGATGTGCATCCAGAACAGCCCTTCGACCACCACATGGAAGCAACGGCTCGTGAACCGGCGCAACCACGGTTGAGCCTGATGCAGCACTGTGCCGGGCAGCCAGCGGGAACCGATGATGCAATCCGCTTCCCGCAACCGCTTCACCAGCGCGTGAAACGCCTGCGGCGGCGAGGCCCCATCCGCGTCCACGTAGCCGATGACCTCCGCTTGGGAGGCAAGTTTGAGGCCTTCGATGAGCGCACCCCCCTTGCCGATGGGCGCGGGAAAATCCAGCAGGCTGATGGCGGGGAATTCCTGCGCCACGCGCTCGACCACGCCGCGGGTGTTGTCGCGGCAGCCGTTGAGGACGATGACGAGTTGAAACTTGCCCGGGTAGTGATCGCGGAAATAAGCGCCGAATTCGCGCAGCACCGGTTCGATGCGCGCTTCTTCATTGTAAGCGGGGATGAGCAGCAACAGGCTGGGCTCGGTCACGCGCTATCAATTAACAGAGAATCGCGGAAAAGCAATCGTCGCCAACGCGTCATGGGTCATGGGTCATGGGCTGCGGCGCGCGCCATCAATTCCACAAGGAACGCAATATCTTCAACGTGCGACTCAATGAACGTGCGGATTCGTTCGCGATTTCACTGGCATGCAACTTCGGTGTGGTACTTTCGGTTGCCCGCTTCAAGCGGCGACGTGGATAGGCGTTGAGATTTGAATCGCCGGCCGGGCAGCGAATCCGCTCGACTACTTTGTCCACCGGATCGGTTTTGAGCAGGTAATCTGACGCGCCATCGCTGAGCGCCCGTTCCCGCCATTCCTGGTCATAGCAGGTGGTGTACATGAGCACGCGAGTCGAGCGGGCGAGCGATTTGATGGGGCGCACGGCGTCGAGGCCATTGCGTTCGCCCATCTGGACATCCAGCAGAATGACATCCGGTCCGGGTTTGCTGGCGAGCGCACTGAGCAATGCATCCGGGGAGCAAAACTGGCGGGCGCATTGGATGCCGTCCCGACGGCCAAGCAGCTCGGCCACCAGCGTGCGAAAGCGGTCATTGTCATCCACAAGCCAGACGCTCACGCTCGGCGTGGAGGGTTGAATTCTTCCCGCGGTCATCGCGATTGTTTCAATTGAGGCCGGGGGGGCCGGGCCGGAGGTTTCATTCATATTCTACCTGAGTCGCACGTTAAGCTTTCCCGATGCCAACGCGCCGTGAGCGAAGTTGCACCAAGACCCAACCATGAGAACCGACCGACGTTACGGGGCAATCTCGCGAGGGTAACAAATAAGGAACAAAGCTCGAGCGGCGGGAGAGTGGTTCAACCAATGACGCGTTCTAATCAGGCTGGGAAAAACCAACCAGCGGGCGGTGCCTTACTGAATTTGGGTCTCGCGGTGAATTTTGAATTTCTCAATCCGCTTCCGCAAGGTCGCGCGGGTGATGCCCAGCAACTTCGCGGCGTGCACCTGGTTGTTGTCCGTTTCCTTGAGCGCTTGAATGACCAACTCGCGTTCAACGGCGGGCAGTACTTTCAGCTTTGGGTCACGGCGGGCGATTTGGAACAACTGTCGCGCCAAGGTCGCCGCATCGTTCGCCGTGCCTTCAGTAGGCGCGGTTGAAACGGGACCGGCCGCGGCACCCTGTCCGGTGATCTCGCCTGGCAGATCCGCAGGCAAAATCGCCTCGCTCTTGGCAATGACGTGCGCGCGGCGGATAACGTTTTCCAGTTCGCGAACATTCCCCGGCCAATGATACTTCTCCAGTGCCTTCACGGCGGCGGCGGCGATGCCCTTGGGCGACCGCGACTGATCCCGCGCGATGGTCTTGAGGAAATAATTCACCAGCAACGGAATGTCCTCGCGCCGTTCGCGCAAGGGCGGGATGTGAATGCGCACGACGTTGAGCCGGTAAAATAAGTCCTCGCGGAACTGCCGCGCGGCTACCGCCTGCTCCAGCGGCTTATTCGTCGCGGCGACGACCCGGACGTCTACCTTGATCATTTGATTTCCGCCGACGCGCTCGAACGTGCCGCTTTGCAGCACGCGCAAGATTTTGGTCTGCGTGGGCGGAGTCATGTCGCCGATCTCGTCGAGGAAGATGGTGCCCTTGTGGCATTGCTCAAACTTACCGATGCGTTGCACGGTCGCACCGGTGAAGGCCCCGCGTTCATGTCCGAAGAGTTCGCTTTCGAGCAATTGCTCCGGGATCGCGGCGCAGTTCACCGCCAGAAACGGCTGCGCGGCGCGGTGGCTGTGATGATAGATCGCGCGTGCAACCAGTTCCTTGCCCGTGCCGCTCTCCCCGGTGACGAGGGTCGTGGCGTCCGAGGCGGCGACCTGGCCGAGGAGCTTGAAGACCTGTTGCATCGCCTCACTACGGCCGACGATTCCCAGTTCGTAATCCTCCGATTCCAGCAGCGGTTGATACGACACCACCTGTTTCATGTCGCGCGCCGCTTTCAGGGCGTTGGCCACGATCTCCTTCAGCTTTGGCACGTCGAAGGGCTTGAGCAAATAATCGTAAGCCCCCAACTTCATCGCTTCGATGGCCGTGGCCGTCGTGCCGTAAGCGGTCATCAGGATCACGAGGAGCTTGGTGTCCAACTGCCGGATGCGGCGGAGGGTTTCGAGGCCGTTGATGCCACCCATGCGGATGTCCATGAGGACGAGGTCGGGTTTGAGTCTAGGGATCAAGGCCAGCCCCTCCTCCCCGCTCGACGCCGTGGAAAGCTCGACCTCGGGTGAGTCGAAAATCCGGCGGAACGAGTATTGCACGTCCGCTTCGTCATCAATCAACAGCAGTTTGCTCATGGGGTTTTCCAATCCGTCACGGTGCAATCTAGCAAAACCCGGCCGGGGCAACAGGGAATTTTATCGGTGGGGATAATGGTGGGTGCATCTTGGCTGTACCCCCCGGAAGGGTGGGAGTTCTCGCGCTGCCAGAACTCCGCCCGCGCAGAGCGGGCGGAAGGAATGGGGTGAATCGTGTCGTCTGGCCAAAGGGTTGCGCCGCTGCACGCGCATCGGCGTCAGGATAAATTCATGAGCGTTTCCCCAAAGTTTTTACGGCGGCGGCGCTCGTACCGGCCATGATAATCCAATTGCCTC
>JANOHH010001269.1:0-3995 GCA_031406395.1 Verrucomicrobiota bacterium
GGATTACTCGTCCAAGAGCGACAAGGACCAGTTCGTCCGCTACATCAATCGCTGGGATTTGCAGAAGGCCGACCCGTCGGCCAAGCTCTCGCCTCCCAAGCAGCCGATCGTGTTCTGGGTCGAGAAGACGGTGCCGTTTGCCCTGCGGAAGACGATCCGCGATGGGAGTTGATCCGCCAGCTCATCGAATACAAGAAATTCAAGGATGCCGCCGGCCGGTTGCAGGTGCTGGAGACGGCAGCCGAGAACACCTTCGCCCGGCTGCCCGGCAAGCCGGTGTTCGATCACCTCGAGACCGAGACGCGGCAGACAACGTCGATCTTTGAGCTGTTGAACGCGGTGAACAGCATCCTCAAGCGCTTTAACGAGCGCGAGGACTTGCGCGACATCTTTGAAGACAAATGGACCGTCAGCGAAAAGATCGAATACATCGTCCGCACTTTGACCACGCGCGAGAACATCCGGTTCTCGGAATTGTTTGAGGATGCCATGAGCCGGTCGGAAGTGGTTTGCACTTTTCTCGCGCTGCTCGAATTGATCCGGCTCAAACAGCTCGTCTGCGCCCAATCGGAGGCCTTTGCCGAAATCGAAATCCGCCGGGCGGCGACCGTCATACCCATCGCGGCGGCGACGGCCCCCGTGACAGAAGCCGCCGCTTCACCCGAAGCCACAATTGCGGATGAGGTCAAATCGTAAATCGTCAATCCTTAATCATCAATGGAACTCAAATTTATTCTCGAATCGCTCCTGTTTTCCGCGCAAAAGCCGCTGAGTCCCGCCGAACTGCGTGATATTTTTTCCGCCGCCGCTGAGCAGGATGACGCGGACGCTACCGTCAAGTCGCTCAAGAAGGTAAAGGAAGCCGAACTCACGGCCGCGCTCGAACAACTCACGCAGGATCACGAAGCCGCCGCGCGCAGTTATCGGCTCGTGTGCGTGGCGGGCTCCTGGCAATTCGTGACGCGACCGGAATTCGCGCCGTGGCTCAAGGCGTTGGTCGGGGTGAAAGCTCGTCCCTCCCGGCTCTCGCAGCCCGCGCTCGAAACGCTCGCGATCATCTCCTACCGCCAGCCGATGACGCGGGCCGAAATCGAGCAGATTCGCGGCGTGAGCGTGGACGGCACCATGCAGACGTTGCTGGAGCGCGGTTTGGTGGAATCCGTGGGTCGCGCCGAGGTCGTCGGCCGCCCGACACTCTACGGCACGACGACGTTATTCCTAGAATATTTCGGTCTGAGGAGTTTGGAAGATTTGCCGGCGGCGGACGAGTTGCGTCGCATCATCGTCGAAAAGCCTGCCGCCCCGCTTACGGCCGATCCCGGCCTGGCCACCACGCCGCCGGAGCAGTTGAAGTTGGCTGAACCCACTTCGGCCACAAATGAACCCGTACCCGCCGAAGAACCCACCAAGTGATTTCGTAGGAGACGAGGTGACGAGTCTCTGACATTTTTCTCTCACCCCTCAACCAACCCAACTGATCAGAGCTTCCTTACGTCAGCTGCTACAAAACTGAGATGAAGCCCCTCCCCGAATGCAAACTCTACGCTTTTGTGGATACGGCCTATCTGCATGGCCGCGCGCCGGAACTCCTGGCGCAGCAGCTTTGCGATGGCGGGGCGGACTTGATTCAACTGCGGGCCAAGACGTCATCGCCGGATGAGATTCGGCGCATGGCCGAGGCGATTTTGCCGATCACACGGAAAGCAAGCGTCGGGTTGGTCATCAACGATCATCTGGAAATCGCCCGTGAAATTGGGGCGGAACTCTGCCACCTGGGGCAGGAGGATTTCTTTGACGCCGGGCACCAGCAGGTTTCAGAAGTGCGGAGTGCGGTGTGCGGAGTGCGGATCGGGCTTTCATCGCACGCCCCGGAGCAGGCCCAACGCGCCATTGCGGCGGGTGCGGGTTACATTGCCATCGGGCCTGTCTATGCCACGGGCACGAAGCCGACCGCAAAACCCGTGACGCTCGAATACGTCCGCTGGGCGGCGGCTAATGTGGCCGTGCCGTGGTTCGCCATTGGTGGAATCAATTTGCAGACGCTGGATGATGTTATGGCGGCTGGCGCAAAGCGGGTTTGCGTCGTTTCGGCAATCTTGAACGCGAAGGATGTGGCGAAGGCGTGTGCTGAATTTCGGAAGCGGATCGGATAAACGCAGAGGCATAGCGCGGCTTGTTGCCGCAACCAAAGTGGCGGAACGCCGTGCGATTGGGTAAAAGTTTGGATGATGAAAACACAAACTTCTCCCACGGACGACACCGGCGTCCCGCCGACTTTTCTTAACCGATTTGGTGATTCGATGACAGGCGTTTTGTCTGGCTTTGACCGGCTGCGACTGCGCGGCACGTTGCGGCATCTCTTTCAGCCCACCGTCATGGAAGCCTATCTCAACGCCTGCCGCATCCTGATCAAAGACTTCGGCACTTTCGCCCAGGGGCTGACCGCGCGCATCAAAGCCGCCGCCTACGCCAGCGCCGAACAAGCCGGGCGGCCCTTCCGGTATCTGCCCAGCAGCCAACTCAGCAAGGAAGCCCTTGCCCGCCAGATCGCCCGCCAGGACGGCGTGACCTCCGGCCTGATCGCCATCTTCAGCGCGCTGGAAAACTGTCTGTCCTACTCCGTGCGCGGGGATCGTCAGACCAAACACATCCACATGGTGCTCGAACCTCGCAAATGTCTTCACCTCTATCATTATTTCCTCCACGAAGAACTGGGCCTGTGTCACGTCCGCGTGCAAACCTGGTTTCCCTTCACCGTGGACATTTGTATGAACGGCCGCGACCGGCTCGCCCGCCAGATGGACCAAGCCGGGCTGGCCTACCGCCAGCGCGCCAACTGTTTTGTCTGGGTGCAGGACGCCATCCGTGCCCAAGCCTTGCTGGACGAACAACTGCGCACCGACTGGCCGGGCGTGCTGGGCCGGCTGCTCGATCAGGCCCATCCGCTGCACCAAGAGATTTGTCGCCCCATCGCTCAAACCTACTACTGGACGGCCAGCGCCAGCGAATATGCCACCGACCTCTTGTTCCGCGATGCTCCCAGTCTGGCCGCCCTTTATCCCCGGCTGGTTCACCACGGCCTGCGCACCTTTGCCAGTCCCGACGTGATGCGTTTCCTGGGCCGGAACATCCCGACCACCCACGGACGGGTGCCGCCGCTGTTCAGCGGCGAAGTCATCAGCGACCTCAAACACCGGCCCGAAGGCATCCGGGTCAAACACTCCGTCAACGGCAACTCGGTCAAGATGTATGACAAGGAAGGCAGCGTCCTGCGCATTGAAACCACCATCAACAAGACCGAAGAGTTCAAAGTCTACCGCGCCAAACAAGGCGATCCCAACGGGGAGAAAGACTGGCGGACATTGCAACGCAGCGTGGGCGAGTTGTGGCGGCGGGCGCAAGTCTCGGCGGCCTCCAACCGGCGGTATCTGGAAGCCCTGGCCAGCGTGACGAATAAAACCCCGGCGGGCCAGGCGGCCAAAGAGGTCTGTCGCGCCGTGGTCAAAGACGGGCGACGCCATCGCGCGCTCAACCCGTGGAGCGAAAAAGACGCGGCCTTGCTTGAGGCGGTGAGCCGGGGTGAATATGTGATCAACGGAATGCGCAACCGGGACGTGCGGCGGCGACTCTGGGTCAAAGAAGGCAGCGCCAAACAAGAGCGGCAGCGGGCCGGGGCGGTGACGCGGCAAATCCGGCTGCTGCGGGCGCATGGACTGTTGCGCAAAGTCAGCGGCACGCCCCGCTACGTCCTGACCGAGGGCGGACGCAAAATCATCACCGCGCTGTTGGCCGCCCGCCAGGCAGATGTCGAACAACTCACGGCACTTGCCGCGTAAAAAAATCTTCTCAGAAAGGAACGATGTCATGAGATAGCACTATAGGGCGGCCCAGCCGCAACCGAATCCACTCCCTCTCCGCCATCGGCTGGAGGAGAGGGGCGGGGAGAGGAGGTGCGGTTGTCTTGGATGGCCCCTCTCCTCGGTCCTCTCCCCACT
>JANOHH010001318.1:0-3085 GCA_031406395.1 Verrucomicrobiota bacterium
AGGAAATCCGCCGCTTCCAGGAACAGGTCCGGCGCGGGCAAAATCGCGACGCCGCGTTGGAGCGACTGGGCTGGGCGTTCGTCGCCAAGGCGCACGAAAGTTTTGATCCCGGTTATTCCAAGCTCGCCGAAGCGTGCGCGAATATTTTGGAATCCGGCTCCCCCGGCTGCGCCGAAGGCCTGTTGTTGCGCGGCCATGTTCTGCAAAATTTGCATCGTTTCAAGGAAGCCGAGCCGCTGGCGCGCGAACTGGTCGCGAAGCGCGGGTTGTCGTTCGACTACGGACTGCTGGGTGACACGTTGATGGAACAGGGCCGGATCCAATCGGCAGTCGAGGCGTATCAGCAGATGGTAGATCTCCGGCCCGATCTCCAAGCCTACGCGCGCATCGCCCATGTCCGCTGGCTCACCGGCGATCGCGACGGGGCCATCGAAATGATGCAAGCCGCTGTCAGCGCCAGTTCTCCGCGGGATGCGGATGCGGCAGCCTGGGTAAACAGCCGGCTGGCCAATCTCCAACTCCAATCCGGCGACACCGAACTGGCCTCGCAAACCTGCGCCGCGGCGCTGGCGTTGCGCCCGGATTATCCGCCAGCGTTGCTGCTCCGCGGAAAAATGGCACTGGCTTCGGACGAAGCCCCCAACGCCATCGCCGATTTGCAATGTGCCGCCCAACTAAATCCGTTGCCGGAATACCAATGGGTGCTGGCCGAAGCTTTGCGCGCTGCCGGTCGCGAAACTGAAGCCGCAGCGCAGGAAGTTTTCATTACCCAGCAGGGCGCCGCGGCCGACCCGCGCACCCTTTCGCTGTATCTCGCCACGCGCGGCGAAGACGCCGATCTGGCCGTGCGGCTTGCCGAACAGGAATTGCAGGAGCGCCAGGATGTGTTCTCCCACGACACGCTGGCCTGGGCGTTGGCGGCGGCGGGCCGGATTGAGGAAGCGCGTCCGCATCTGGAACGCGCGCTGGCCGAAGGCACACAGGACGCGCGGCTGTTTTTCCACGCCGCCGTGATCGAAGCCCGCGCCGGCCAGATCGAGGAAGCCGAGCAGTGGTTCACCCGCGCCGTGGCGATGAGCGATTTGCTGCTGCCGTCGGAGCGGGCGCTGTTGCTCAAATTGCCGGACAGTTTTGCCAGCGGCGCCGCCGCCCCTGAAACTTTGCCGCCCTCCGCGGCGAACTCACTTTCCGCTTCCGCCCTTGGCGTGGAAGGGAATTGAACAAACAAAACACAAGAAGACGAAAACAAAACCAGAAGGAAAATACATGAAACGAAACCTCCATCCCTTATTCCGCGGCGCCGCCTTGGTGCTCGCGGCGCAACTCGCCGTGCCGGCGTTCGCGTCCAGTCACATGGACGCGCCGTTGATCACGCTCGATCCCGCAGCAAACACCACCGACGTTTATGCCTTCGTACGCATGGCCGCTGGTCAGAAAGTCCTCGTCACCGCCCTTGGCGTTTATCCCCATGAAGAGCCAAGCGTTGGACCGAACAAATACAACTTCGACGACAATGTCCTTTACGAAATCCACCTAGCCACTGGTGACGATGTTGCCGCTGGCAAACCGACTTACAGCTATCAGTTCCAGTTCAAGACGGAATACAAATCCAAAGCCACCATTCTTCAATCCTATCTTGGCGTGATCAATGACATTGGCGACTCCGCGCAGAATCTGGTTCAGACCTACACCATCACCAAGGTGGATCGCTCAATCCAATGCGACGAAAGCCGCCGCCGCACGATTGTTGGTACCGGCATCGTTCCCCCGAATAACCAAGGCATCGCGACTCCGTTCTATAATCAGGGCGACAACGGCGAAAATCCCGCCAAGGACGGACGCGCAACATTCGCGGAGTTTGACCGCTACACGCAGCAAGGCACGTTCGTTTATACCAACGGCTATCGGGCATTCGCCGGTCAACGCGAAGACGGTTTCTATGGCGACATCCAATCCATCTTCGATCTGTTGCAACTGCGCAACCCCGGGAAAGATTCGCAAGGCGGCTTCAACATGCACCTCTTGAGCCTCGTCATCCCGGTGAGCGAACTCGGGAATGATCAACAAGTTGTCGGCGTTTATGCCACCACCAGCCGCCGCCAAGTGCGAGTCATCCGTGACAACAGCGACGCCAACTTCGGCGGATGGGTGCAAGTCGGTCGGCAGGGTAACCCTCTGTTCTGCGAAGCACTTGTGGCCATCGCGGACAAGGATCGTTACAACCGCACCTCGCCTGCCAAAGATGCGACGCTGTTCAAAAAATACGCGCTCAATCCCGAACTCGCTGGATTGATCAACGCCCTCGTCTTCGGCGGTAATGGCCCGGCCATCACATCGAATCGCACTGACATCGCGGGAATTTTCATCCCCGACCTCATCAAAGTTGATCTCTCCACTGGCCCGGCACGGGTTGCTGGCAGCGGCGCTGGACATGCCGTGAATCCCGATGATGCTGGTTTCTCTCGTATGGGCATTTTCGGCGGTGATGTGTTGCAAAGCGCGATCCAAGACCCGTTTGGTAACGGTGGCTCCATTCCAGGCGGATGGCCGAATGGTCGTCGGTTCGGTGACGACGTGATCGACATCGCCGTGACTGCACTCATCAGCGACCTGCGCCAACTACCGTTGGTCATCAACGTAGCGGATGGCATTGACGGCGTGAGCAAGAACGACTCCGGCTACAACAAGGTGTTCCCGTACGCCGGCACACCGCATAACGGTCGCAATAACACTCATCCCTAAGTCTTGAAGCTCACAAACGGCGGCCAGCGAATTCGTTGGCCGCCGTTATCCTTTTCTTCGCCTGTAACATTTTCTACGCTTCACCTCGCTTGATCACCACCAGATTCTCACGCTGCCGGACCCGCTGGGTATTTGCCCTCATAACCAGTTGTTGTGGCGGGTTGGTTTATGCGCACGATGTGGGCTTGAGCACCGCCACCTGGCAATGGAACACAAACCAGCTGGCCGGGACGCTCACTTTCGCCGTCCGCGAAACCGAGCAAATCGTGCCGCTCGACCGGAACCGGGACGGCCGTGTTTCGCCGGACGAATTCACCTTGGGCCACGATGTCTTGGCCGCTGC
>JANOHH010001327.1:0-1626 GCA_031406395.1 Verrucomicrobiota bacterium
ATTGGCGGCACCGCTCGTCAGCACCGGAACCGTGAACACCGGCGACCCGCTGACTTCGTCCGGTCCTCTCACGGGCCCGGGGACGACGGTGGTGTTCGGGGGCCGTGATCTCGATTTCGATGGCGGGACATCGGCGCGCCGCCACTGGTGATTTCCCGGATCGCCTCCAGCAGTTTGTCCTTGGGCGTGCGCTTCAGCAGGTAGCCGGTGGCGCCGGCCATGAGGGATTTGAAAATCTGTTCGCTGTCATCATAGACGGTCAGCATCAACACCGGCACATCGGGCGCCACAAGCTTCAGCCGGCGGACGCACTCCGTACCCAACATGCCGGGTAGGTTGATGTCCATCAGCACCACGTCCGGCCGGTTGCCGGGAATACCTTTGAGCGCGGAAGGCCCGTCCGGGTAGGCCGCCTGGCACTTGAAGCCGGTCGTGCCGTCAATCAGGCTGGCCAGATTGGCCCGTACGCCGGGATCGTCTTCCACCAGGGAAACTGTAATTGCTCTCGCCACTTTGGGCTTCTTCATAATGCATTGAGCTGCGCGCTGCCATCCCACATTGATGTTAGACGCACACAAGTTTAAACACTCTTCGGCATGGGAAAAACGAATCGGATCTTCACCCCTTGCCCGGGGGCGCTGCTAAGTTCCGCGCTGCCGCCGCTTTCCGCGAGCCGCGATTTCATGTTGCCCAAGCCGTTGCCCCCTGGCGTCAACGTGGCCGGGTTAAATCCGTGACCGTTGTCTTCGATCTCCAGAGCAACCTGCGCGTCCACCAGTTTGAGTCGCAGCCAGACTTCGGTCGCGCCCGAGTGTTTCAGGACATTGTTCAAAGCCTCTTTGACCGCAAGAAATACATTGTGCCGCACGTCCGAGCGGAGCGGCAGTTTGGGCAGGTCGGTTGGCATTTCCTGCCAGCACCGCACGGCGGTGTCCTCGAAACATTCATCGGCAAACCGGCCCACGTATTCGGCAAACCGGGGCAGGTTGTCGTCCTTGGGGTTGGTGGCCCAGACAATTTCATCGAGCGCGACGACCGCGGCGCGGACCTGAGTGCCGATACGTTCAAATTGTTTCGGCGCCGTTTCGCGGTCGGCGGCGCTTTGGCCCACGTCACTCAGAATCGAAACGCGCGTCAAAATCCCGCCGATGTCGTCGTGCATGTCCTGCGAGATGCGCAAGCGCTCGCGTTCGATGGCGTGCCGGGTCTCCAATTGAACCAGTCGGCGTTTGTAGTTCCGGCGGGCCACCAGATAAACGGTCCCCGCCAGCAACCCAATAACGGACAACCCGCCGACGGCCTGGAACCAACGCGTTTGCCAGAGGTAAGGTTCCACCGTGACGGTGAGGGCTGCGCCGGGCTCGCTCCAGACGCCGTCGGCATTGGAGGCGAGGACCCGAAAAACATAATTCCCGGGCGGGAGCCGCTGGTAATACGCCACCCGCCGGTCGCCCGCCTCGACCCAATCCCGATCCCAGCCGTCCAACCGGAAACGGAATTGAACTTTTTCCGGCGCCGCAAAGTTCAAGCCCGTGTAATAGAAGTCAATCTCCCGCGGCCCCGGCGCGATGGTGATGGCAAATGGGGGCGTGTCCGAGTCATCGGTGGCTTCCGCCCGCGGTCGAA
>JANOHH010000057.1:0-1024 GCA_031406395.1 Verrucomicrobiota bacterium
GCCGATCTGGTGGCAGTGGAATCCGTTTCACGAGACATAGTTGAGCAAGCCCTGACCGAAGGGCGGCAACGCGGGCTGTTTTCCGTTCGCGATGTGGCGGAACTGCGCCGCCAAGAAAATCTCCCGAAATGGTTTGATGACCTGCTCGCGGCAAACAAACGATGAAGCCTCCGAGAAAGTATGCGTCCGCCACCGCCTTTCGCGTCGCGCTGGAAAGCCGTCTGAAAAAGATGGCGCAGGAAGACGGCCTCGACCTCCAGCGTGTGCGTCGGCAGGCGGCATTCGACCGATTGCTCTGTCGCCTGTTCGCAGAGCCGGATGCTCCGATGCGACATGTTTCACGGTGATCCAATCATGCTGCCAGTTCCAGATCAGCACCGGCAATGTGCAGAGCAGGTTGATGAGCAACGCCAGATACGGGCCTGGACGGCGAAGGTTTTGTCGGGCGGGCGGCCACGCGATGAAGAACACCGCCCAGCACATCCATAGCAGCGGCGAAGTGTATTTGCTCAGGAAGCCCAGGCCTAGCCATAATCCCGTCCACAGCCACGAACTCAGCCGCGACTTTTCCTGCACCGCCCGCCAGCCTGATAGCATCGTTGCAGTCCAAAACAATACCGCCAGCGGGTCGACCGTCAGAAGCGTGGAACCCACCGCCAGCAGCGGGGTGGTCGAGACGATCAGTAACAAAAAGAAACCGGCACGGGCGTTGACTTCCCGGGCGAAGAACCGCAGGAGCAGGAAGCCCAGCGTTGCCCCGATCAATGGGGAAAAGAATCGGACGCCGAATGCGGTGTCGCCCCAGAGCGTAGTGCCCAAGAACTGCGTAAGGGCGATCAACGGCGGTTTGCTGTAGTAAGACAGCGCGAGGTGCTTGGACCAGACCCATTGATAGGCTTCATCCTCGGATAATTCGATTGTGCCGCTTGCCAGATAAAGCCAGCGAGCCAGCGTCAGGCCGGCAATGACCAAATAGCCTGCGCGCAGCCAATGCTGATCGAGTTCGGAGTGTGGAGTGCGGAGT
>JANOHH010000103.1:0-3150 GCA_031406395.1 Verrucomicrobiota bacterium
CCAGCTCGCCCACGCCCCACGGCATCACACCGATCTTCGGATGGGGCAGCCGGCGCAAGGTCGGTTTGTGGAAGTGGTCATAATGCGCATGCGTCAGCAGTACGATATCAATCGGCGGCAGGTCCTCGATTTTCAGGCCGGCGTGCTTAAGGCGTTTGAGCAGGAAGAGCCAGTTCGCAAAGTTCGGATCCACCAGGACATTCAAGTCGGTGAACTGAATCAGAAACGAGGCGTGGCCGATCCAGGTGATTGCGACCTGCCCGGGCTTGAGCTGCGGAAAGATCGGCCGCTTGTGCGAACCTATGCGTCGGGTGAGTAACGCTTTCCAGATCAGTTCGCGGAAAAAAGTGCGCGGGTTGAAATGGCGGGCCGGCGTCAGCTCCTTGAACGACTTGGGCAGTCGCTTGCGCGGGGCGGGCGGGCGGTGAACCGAGGGCTTCTTCATAGGCCGTTCCTACCCTATTCGATAGCGCGGCCTGAATAAAATGCAAATCGTCCCGTCTCATAACCAGGTTCGTAAAGCGGAAGGCAAATATGAAACAATTGATCGTCGCCGCAACTTTCCTGGCCCTCGCCGGCGTCGCCGTCGGAATGGCCGTTGCCAATACGCTACATTGCCAGCCCGCGGATTACCCCGTAACGTACTCCCGGCGCGCCCCGATGGTTGATGTCCCAGTCCCCGTGGCGGTCTATTCCCGCCCGGTCTTCATGACGCCGCAACCACTCATGAATGTGAATTACGGTTCCGGTGGCGGACATCGGCAGCGTGGTCAGGCCCACGGCTATGGCCGATAGGTTTTTGGGTGAACTGAGTTGGTTAGGGTCCGCCTCGAAGAAATTCGGGGCGGGTTTTTTGTTTTTCAAGATTTCTCGCTGCTCTCAGCGGAGCCAAGCACGAAACATTCGTTGTCCCACCGGTAGATGGTAGTTTGGACCACCCTCACCCCCGACCCTCTCCCCCAGGAGAGGGAGAATCGTCGTCCGGTTTCAGGCAATGCGAGCGCCTCAAGCTTTCCGGCAGCTGCTGGAGCAAAACGCGCCAAGCCGGCGATGGCAACGGTGTCCCCGGAACATTAGAAGCGCACCCTGGCTTCTCCCTCTCCTGGGGGGAGAGGGCCGGGGGGAGGGCGAGCGTTCCCACTAACTTCCCGCCGCCTGGTTCGCATTGCCAGATCGGCTTCACGCAAAAAGAGAAGAACCTTTTCCAAAGCACGCCGAGTAGGTACAACAACCCCATGGGCAAATTGGAAAAACAACTGGACACCTTTCTGGGGAAAAAGCCAAGACTGGGCCGGGGCGTTTATCTCGCCAAAACCGCCGTCGTCTTCGGCGACGTGAAGATCGGCGATCATTCGAGCATTTGGTACAACGTTGTGCTGCGCGGCGATATCAACCGCATCGTCGTCGGCCATCACACCAACATCCAGGACAACGCCGTGCTGCATATTTCGGACGACTACGCGTGCCTCGTCGGCAACTACGTGACGGTGGGCCACTCGGCCATTGTTCATGCATGCAAAGTCGGCGACGAAGTGCTCGTCGGCATGGGGGCAGTGATCCTGGACGGCGCCGTTGTCGGCCGGCAATGCCTCATCGGGGCCAACGCGCTCGTGACTCAGGGAATGAAAATCCCGCCCGGCTCGATGGTGCTGGGCGCGCCGGCGAAAATCGTGCGCCAACTCACCCCCAAGGAACGCGGCAATCTGAAATATTGGGCGGAGAAGTACGTCGCCAACGGTGCATATTGCCTCAAGCACAGTATCAACGTGGGCGAACCCTTGACCCGTTGAGCCAATCATGAAACTCACCGGTCCGCCGCAACGCCACTTTGCCAGCGACAATTACTCCGGCATCTGTCCGGAAGCCTGGGCCGCACTGGCGGAGGCCAACCCGGGCCATGAAACCAGCTATGGCGACGACCCATGGACCCAGAAGGCCTCCGACTTGATCCGCGAGGTGTTCGAAACCCGCTGCGAAGTATTCTTCGTGTTCAATGGCACGGCGGCTAACTCGCTTTCGCTCGCGTCGCTCTGCCAGCCGTATCACAGCGTGCTCTGCCACGAGTTGGCACACATCGAAACGGCCGAATGCGGCGCGCCGGAGTTCTTCGCGAACGGCAGCAAAGTCCTGCTCTTACCCGGCGCGAATGGGAAAATTGATGCCACAACCATTCAGCGCGCGGTCAACAAGCGCACGGACATCCATTATCCCAAACCCCACGCCCTCAGCCTCACGCAGGTCACCGAAGTCAGCACGGTGTATTCAGTTGCTGAGTTAAGAGCGGTCACCGATGCGGCTCGCCACCACGGCCTGCGGGTCCACATGGACGGCGCGCGCTTCGCCAACGCGGTGGCTGCGCTCAACGTCGCGCCGGCGGAGATCACCTGGAAGGCGGGCGTGGACGTGCTCTGCTTCGGCGGCACGAAAAACGGCATCGCCATCGGCGAAGCGGTGGTGTTCTTCAACCTGGAAGCCGCGCGTGAGTTTGATTATCGCTGTAAACAAGGCGGACAGCTTGCGTCCAAGATGCGGTTTCTCTCCGCGCCGTGGGTGGGCATGTTGCGCGATGGCGCCTGGTTGCGACACGCGCGTCACTCGAATGCCATGGCGAAACGATTGGCCGCCGGAATTGCGAATCTGCCGGGAATTAAAATCGCCTACGCCGTGGACAGCAACGCCGTGTTCGCCCACATCCCCGAGCCCGCCGTGCAAGCGCTGCATGCCCGCGGCTGGAAATTCTACACGAACGTCGGCGGCTGGGAGGAGGCGCGGCTCATGTGCAGTTGGGATACCACGGCCGAAGATGTGGATCAATTCGCAGCCGATCTGCGCGCGATCATTGTAGACTAGCCGTTATACTTTCTCAAAACTTATGAAAAAGAAGGCAGCTTACACATTGCCGGAAGCGGCTTTTGGAGACGATACGAAGCGCGTCATGGGAATGGTCAATAGTGGCAGTCCTGTTGATCAAAGAGATGAAATCGGGAATACCGCTCTCGTCATTGCCGCAGGACGGGGCAATGAGGATTTGGTAAAAGCATTGCTAAAGGCTGGTGCGAACGCTAACGCCACGACATCGAAAACAGTATCTAGCGCCCGGGGCTGCACTGCCTTGATCTACGCTGTGAGGGAAGGATACAAAAGCATAGC
>JANOHH010000118.1:0-2767 GCA_031406395.1 Verrucomicrobiota bacterium
CCCGTGACGTGGGTGAACAGAGCCTCGCGCACGGGGAACTTGGTGGGCTTCTCCAGTTGCAACAGCCGGGGCAGCACGCGGCCATAGCCGCTGCAATCCAGCACGAATCGCGCGGACACGGTGCGCGTGGCTTTGTCCGGCTGCTCGAGGGTCACCGTCGCGCTTTGTTCGTTAAACTCGACGGCGGTCACGCCATGCCCGTAGAGAATCTCCACGCCGCGCGCGGCCACGGTGTCCGCCAGCGTTTTGTCGAAATCGGCGCGCGGCACCTGGAAGGTGTACTGCCAGCCGGCGGTGAACTGCTCGGAGAAATCGAAGTTGCAGGTGCGGTCGCCGCGCCGAAAAACCGCGCCGCACTTGTGCATGAACCCCTGCGCCTCGACCGCCTCCAGCAGGCCGGCCTCATGCAACAAGTCCATGCAATGCGGCAGCAGGCTTTCGCCGATGACGAACCGGGGAAAGGTTTGCTTCTCCACGACGAGCAGTTTGAAGCCTTCGCGTTGCAGCAGGGCCGCCGCGGTCGAACCCGCCGGTCCCGCGCCAATGATCAGCACATCAACGTCAGTCAACTTCATATTCCGCACACCGGCTGTAAACCACTGAAAACAAGGGATATTACCCGGTTCAATTTTAGAGGACTTTGTTTCGCACACAATACAGAAAAATCGGCCGGGCTTTTTTGAAACCAAGCTCGTGCATCAACGGTCACGAGCGAAGCAGTTCCTTGAGGCAGGTCTGCCAACCACTTTCGGCAACTGATTTCGCACCACTAATCTGCGCTAATCTGCGCTGATGAAAAAAAGTCGTGGCGACAACGTCCGACCGCAAACCGCAGAGACTTTTCTTACTCCGAGTCTCTGAGATTGGCGGCGATGAGCGAAGATTAGCGGTTTCCACTTCGGAATTCCGACCTAAACCAAGCGGAACGACGACAGCCGTACGAATTCTAATTCGGTCATTTGGGGGAGGGGTATTTTTGGGGGAGGCTTGACGAGGCGGGGTTTGAGCGTATAAGTCGCTTATGCAAATTCACTTCCCCGCGAAATCGCAGCGGTTGGAGATACGAACGGTTTGTTTCTCCTATGGTTCGTATATTCAAGGTTCGGCTTAACGCTATAATCCGCTATGCAAACCTCAAGAAACAAAACCTGGTGGACCTGGGTAGGGATTGGAGCGTTAGTGCCGATGTTTCTTTGGGCAGGTGATTATCGGCTGGAAGTGTTCGTTGGCAATCCGGGAGACCCAGTACAGGCCGCGCTGGGGATGCCACACAACGGGCCAGAAGCTGTGTCGGTGGAGATCAACGACCGAACGATTCGCGAACTTCTGGCTAGAGCTGCCGGAGTTACGAACCTCCAAAAGACAGAAGGGGTTCAACTGATCGTGAACGGAGACGGATGTTCCCGCTCGGCTGAGTCGCCGCCGGTTTATGCGTTTTCGTTTTATACCCTCAACTATCCCACGGTGGAGGCAAGGGAGCTTTTCTCCGAGCGATTCCAGATGCAGATCGAGAATTATCTCAGGATACGCCTCACGGGGCACACCCGGGACTTTGCGGTAGCCTCGGTCCAACCTAGGCCGCCAACCCCCGCTGTGACGAGGAGTTCCAAAATTACAGTGCTAAACGTCTATAAGGAAGTGCCTGACTCATGGCTCAAGCTTTGGGAGGAAGCGGGAAAGCCGGTGGGGTATTATTTGGTGGATGGTGCGTTGGCTTGGACATTTCGATTTATGGGGACGCATATTTGGCTGGAAGTGGTGGACGCCCAGGAATTCGACCCCAAGCTCAAGAATGTTTTCGCCGATGCCCGGAAAAAGGCACAGGCGAACCTAAAAGCACGAGGAGTCGTGCCCCGCCTCGGCGTCTGCCACACGTATTGGGCAGAGCTAGAGAAGGTGCTTCACGAGGATTACAAAATACGCTGGTGGTGCCCGACCGACCTTAACGCAGGTGTATACGATTAATCCCAGTGATTCAGAAACGAATCCGGCGCTTCAAGCAACAGTCACCCCGCAGTGCTGACCAGCTTATGAGACTTGAACACCACCATCGCCGGCCACGTCCTCAGCCCGGCGTGACCGAGTTCACCTCCGATGTTAGCTGCTAAAGGCAATATGCGAATCAACATAATCTTTTTTGTGCTTGGCTTGCTGCTGTTCTCCGGGTGCGCAGCTTCCCGACCGCCGCTCGCTTTGGACAATGATGCGCGTGCACAATCGTCCGGTTCGCGGCTCACTATATCAACCTTACGAGATACGTTCGACCAAATGAGGCGTGATTACGATCCAACCGCGTTCTCCAAGTGGAGCGAGAGGTTGCACCGCCTTAAGCCGGGGATGTCACGATCTGAGGTCTACGAATTACTGAGGCCTGAAGGGACGCGTGAGCGAGCACTTGCCGAAGCGGAGATCGGGGCGGTGACAGCTTCCGGCCAACATGAGTCCCTAATTCTTGACGAGGCATACTATGCCGAACTCACCTTCTCGTTTGCGATGACCAATCAATTATCTGGCGCATTCTCACGGCAAGGATTTGACCTGCTCATCTACTCGCATCCGTCACCGATAGGAATCACGTATCGCGTGCGTTAGGACATACATGATTTGCTATGAGACGGAAACACCTAACCCCAATTCCCCCGTTAAGCCCGAGCGGTCAACAGGCAAAATGGCTCCTTAACGAAAAGAATCCCGCAATCCGTTTACCAACTCCACCGACCACAAACCCGGTGGAGTCTTCAGTTCACTCGAACGAATCCACTTTCCG
>JANOHH010000126.1:0-4002 GCA_031406395.1 Verrucomicrobiota bacterium
CCAACAACTCCTGTTTGAACGCGGGTTCGCCCAAACACCAACCCCGGCGGATGGCCTTATAATCCCCGCCAGTTTCTCCCGCCCGCCGTCCCTCCACCGCCTGGTCCAGCGCCCGGCGCCCACCCGCGCTATCTTGGGAAATCCGATACTCGCCCAGCAACCGCTCCACCCGCACCCACGGCCACCGCTGGCCCGACGACTTCAAATACTCCGGCCAACTGCTCCAGCGATACGCGCGCAACGCCGCCTCCGGTGGCAGCAGCTTGGCCCGCGCTGGATTCAAATGCACATAATCACAGACCGTTTTGAGATAGCCGTTGCCACTCCCGTCCACGATCAAGGCCTTGTACCGCCCGCTGAACAGATGGCCGAAGAGCTTATGCCGCCGATTGAACCGGCTGGTGTACGTGCCGAGCAACCATTTCATGCCCGCCACTAGGTTCCCCTGGGGCGTCTCGACCACCAGATGAAAATGATTCCCCATCAAACAAAATGCGTGAACCTGCCAGCCGGTTTTGACACAAGCCTCGCCGAGGGTTTCCAGAAAGCGCTCCCGATCCTGGTCGTCCTGAAAAATCGGTTCACGCCGATCCCCGCGATTCATCACATGATAAATCGCCCCCGGATACTCCACTCGTAACTTGCGCGCCATACGCAGAAGAGTGACGGCATTCAACAGAGTAGTCCATACCAAGAACCCCTTTTAGCCGGCGACCGCTCCGCCACAAACGTTGCACCGCTGCACGCGGCGCTGGTCGTCGCAGCGCAACGACCCTACCAAATTGAGATGCCGCGCCATGGAAGTTGGAGCTTTCCAAATGAGTCCAACCCGTTTAAAAACCACCCATGCTAAAATTGTTTTCCCTATTTGCCGCCAGCCTCCTTGCCACCACGCTCACATTGAACCCCGCCCACGCGGCGGACACCAAACCCTTGCGCGTCCTGTTGATCACGGGCGGTTGCTGCCACGATTACGCGAAACAAAAGGACATTCTCAAGCAAGGTCTCGAAGCGCGCGCCAACGTCGTCGTCGATCAAATTCACAGCGACAGTGGCGACACCAAGCCGCCACTTGCGATCATTGGCAACCCCGATTACGCCAAGGGCTACGATGTCGTCATCCACGACGAATGTGCCGCCGACGTCAGCGATCCAGCCGTCATCAAGGGCGTGCTGGCCCCGCACCGCGCCGGCACCCCCGGTGTGAATCTGCATTGCGGCATGCACTGTTACCGCATCGGCAATCCCAACGAACCCGCCACCGCCGGCTCGGAGCGCGCCATGTGGTTTGATTATCTCGGCCTCCAATCCAGCGGCCACGGCCCGCAGTTGCCGATTGCGATTCAATACACGGACAAAACTCCGGCGCTCACCCACAGCCTCAGCGACTGGACCACCATCAACGAAGAGCTTTACAACAATATCCAGATTTTCCCAACCAGCACACCCGTCGCTCGCGGCAAGCAAATCACTAAGAACAAGGACGGCACACCGAAGGAGAACGAAACCGTGGTGGCCTGGGTCAATGACTACCATGGCACGCGTGTGTTCAGCACCACCATCGGCCATAACAATGCCACCGTGGCCGACGCCCGCTACCTCGACCTCGTCACGCGTGGCCTGCTCTGGGCCTGCGGCAAACTGGACGACCAGGGCAACATCAAGCCCGGCTACGGTCCGAAGCCGTAACGGCGAGTTCACGCGCGACTGCGAAGGAAGCCCGTTAAAACGTAGGAGACGGCGTGAGGAGTCTCTAACTCTTGTTTTCCATAAGTCCGGGGAAGTTTGAGACTCGTCACCTCGTCTCCTACAAAGCAAAAGCTTTTCAACCGCCCCGGAGCTTCTCCTGAGTTCGACGCTCGAGGTGACTCATCTTCGCCCAGCCGTTTGTTTCCAGACCGACCATCGCCACGCCAGCCAACCCACGGCCAGCGTCGCCAAGCCCGCCGCGCCTTCCCATGGCCGGCGGAAAATCGTAAACCCGGTGATCGCCAGCGTGCTCAGCACAAACACCCAGGGCACCCACGGCCAGCCAGGGACAGCCAGCCTCGGCCCTTCCCGCCGCCGCAAAACGATCAGTCCAATGACAGTCGCCGCAGCACTCAACCCGAGGGTGAAGCCGATGAACGTCAACAACTGTTCGTAAGCGGCACTCCAGAACAGCCCAAGGGCAATGATGGTTTGAAAAGCAATCGCGGCGCGCGGCGGACCCTCAGCGGTGGCGAGCCAACGCGGCAGATGCCCTGCCGTCGCCATTCGAGCATAAACACGCGGCCCCGCCATCGTCATCGAAGAAACCGAGGTGAGCAACGCGAGCGCGACGAGCCCGGAAACGGCATGGCCCAAGGCCGGGCCGCCGATGGCTTCGGCGGCCACGCGGCCAATGTCAAGTTTGCCGGCCAGAGTTTCGATCGGCGCGGCGAAAACGAACACCGTGTTCAAGCCCAAATAAAGCAGCATGACCGTTCCCGTTCCGAACAGCAGAGCGCGCGGCAGGTTGCGTTCAGGATCGCGGATCTCACCGCCGAGATAGACCGCCGCATTCCAGCCCGAATACGAGAACGACACCCAGACCAGTGAAACCGCGAAAGTCGAGACGGCCACGGGCGAAGTCGCCGTGGGTTCAAGCGGAGTCAGGCGGATCAATCCATATCCGACGAAGGCTGCGATCAACAGAACTTTGATCAAGACCGTCCAGTCCTGGGCGCGCGCGCCGCGCTGAACGTGGGCGGCGTGCAACAGGGAAAACGCCAGGATGAGCAAGGTGCCGATCAGCCGCGGGGGCAAACCGCCGAGCCAGGGCCGGGCGTATTCGCCGAAGCCCATCGCCGCCGCGGCCAGGGGCGCGGAGAAACCGACGAGCAGGGAAACCCAGCCCGCCAAAAATCCCGCCGCCGGATGGAGCGTTTGCGAGAGGAAGGTGTATTCCCCGCCGGACTCCGGGATGCGGCGGGCGAGCGCGCCGTAAGACAAAGCGCCCAGCGTGGCCATTACCCCGCCCAACGTCCAAGCACCCAACACCAACCAGGGAGACTTGAGATCGGCCAGCAGGAAGCCGCTCGTGGTGAAGACGCCCGTGCCGATCATGCCGGCGACCACCAAGGCCACCGCGCTGGACGGTCCGAGCTGGCGCGCCGGGTTCACAGCGAGTTGGGTTACTTCCGGAGCTTGCGGAACCGAACGACATAATTGTCTTTGAGAATGTCCGACTCCTCGATCGGTTGGAAGCCAGCCGCCGTAATCTCCGCGGTGAACACTTCCTGCCCGGCGCGCACATGGTTCAGAATCCAGTCCGAGCTTTGACCGGGCACACGTTTAAACTCGACCAGCAGCACCTCGCCGCCAGGACGCAACGCCCGATGCAGCGACGCCAGCGAACTGTGCGGGTATTCAAAGTGATGGTAAACGTCGCAGATGAACGCGAGGTCGATCGAGGTGGGTGGCAGTTCGACGGAGCGTTCCGTGCAGAGCACGGTCTGCACATTGGCGAGGCCTTCGGATGCCGCACACTGCTTGATGCGGTCCAGGAACGCCGGCACGATGTCCACGGCATAAACCTTTCCCTTCGGCCCGACGGCCCGCGAGAAAGCGGGCGTGAACAACCCGGTCCCGGCGCCGATGTCGGCCATCACCATGCCCGGCTTGAGGCGAGCCGCTGCGACAATGGCGGTGCGATAATCGTAAATCTCCCGGCCTTCGCGTTCGAAGCGTTCGACCCACTGGGTGACATTGAGATCCGGTTTCAGATACTCGGCATTGACCCCGGGCTTGGCGCTCGGCTCCGCTCTCACCGGCGTGGATCGGGCGGAGGGCGGCGAAGTTTTGCAACCGGAGACCGCGATGCCGAGTAACGCAACAACGAGAATGGCGACACCGGGCAAAGGAATTCTAGGCTTCATAAGCGGTGGCAGAGTGCGCAGCGCAGTTGCGGTTGCCAAGCATGATTTCCTCGCTCGCTTTCCTCGACGCAAGATTTGATGAAACGCGGAACGGCCGCACGAA
>JANOHH010000143.1:0-1700 GCA_031406395.1 Verrucomicrobiota bacterium
GCAACAACGGGTTGTTCATCCGGGAATATTCGGCGCCGCGGGTGTATAACAGCGTGCTGACGGACTTCAACAACACCGGGGGCACGATTGGCTGCCGAATGGATGTGAAATCTGGCTACATGTTGACCAACGGATTGCTGGACCTCCGGGAGAATATCTTTAACGGGTTCACGACGGTCTCCAATGCGTTCTCGGCGCTGCTCTTCACCGACCTGACGCGCAGCAACACGACGGTCAATCCGCTGCTGGTCAGTATCAGCCGCGCCACCAATAACCTCCTGGATCCGAGGATCACGCCCGCGAGTCCGGCTCAAATTACGAGTATCGTTCCGCCCAATGATGGGTTTTTCCAACGCGTGCAGTTCAAAGGGGCTTTCAACAAAAACCTGTGGGCTTACAACTGGACGGCGCTCGCTGCCTACGGCTTCCTGCCGTGCGACACCACCATCGAGGTGGATGCAACCGTGACCACCGGGACCGGGCCGACCGCTCCGACGCTAACCCTCACCGCGAATGGCGCAAACGTGATCATCACCTGTGCTTCGCAGCCAGGTTACACCTACACGCTTGAATCCACCGCCGTCCTCAGCCCGGTGAGTTGGAATCCGGCGACCGGCGTGACACCGTCAACCGCACAAGCCGGTACGGGCAACACGCTCACCTTCACCGTCTCCGCGACGGGGGGGAATTACTTCCGCGTGAGCGCGCAATAAGAAACTCGACCTAACACGGCGGGGGAATCGACAACGATTCCCCCGCCTTTTTCATTCCCGGTAGTGGAGTGAGTAATCGGAACGACCTGGTCGTAACTTTCGGAGCGACTGGGACGGTTACGTTTTTCTGCCATCCAATCGTCACCAAAGCTTCACCCCACCGCCATCGTGCCCTAGGCAAAGGTGGAGTAATAGAGGGCATGACAAAAAGCATTCTATTGGTTGACGATGAATTGGACTTTTCGGAGCTGTTGCAATTCCGATTGCGCGACTGCGGGTACCAGATCCGCAGCGCCACCAACGGTGCGGAGGCATTGAATCAGGCGCGGCAGTATTTACCTGATGTGATCCTGCTGGATCTGTTGCTGCCAGATTGGGACGGATTGACGCTTTGCGAACTGTTGCGCCGGCAACCTTCTACGTCCGCCACGCCCGTAATCATGATCAGCGCCGTTGCCACCGACGTGACCCGCCATTCCGCAGCCTTGGCCGGGGCCTGCGCGTATTTCACGAAGCCGCTGGATTTCGCCGGCTTGCAGGCAAAGCTCCAATCGTTGTTCACGGCGCCGGCACCCCATCTGGGAGTTGACGCTCCGTATGCGTGAGGGCAGCCCAGAGCAGTTGGAACAAATTCGGTGCGAGCTGAAGGCTCTCACGCCGGAGCGATCAACGACCAAAACCCCTGGGGCAAAATAGTAATGGTCGCAAACTGCCAACCCTTTCAGATCGCGGAATCCCCGCGTAACAAATCAGCCGACTTATGGACAGAAATGTAACGCCGCCGCAATTTGTTCGTCACCCAACGGTGCTGAAACCTTACGCGCCCACCGGAATGGGTCGCCGAAACCAAATTGCGAATCAACGCACGAATATAAGGCTCCTCCTGGGAATGCTCCTGACCGGCCGCCCGGTCATTGTAGAGGTTGGCCAGCCCGCCGCCAAACCGCGTAGCGTCCAGAAGGCAAATCCCTCTCAGTTGAGGTTTTT
>JANOHH010000174.1:0-6651 GCA_031406395.1 Verrucomicrobiota bacterium
AACGCCTCATATCTCATCGCGCAGCGTCCATTGACATTCTCTTACGAGGGAGTCAAAGTGAAAATGACACCCGACTTAGTGGCATTCTTCAACGATCAACCGCCCCTTATTGTCGATTGGAAGGTTCATACCTTTGGCTCACACGCCTATCGCTTGCAGTTGGCTCTTTATGCCCTCGCATTGATCAACTGCGAACCGCATAGCGATTTTCCTAATGGTTATCAACAATACGCGCCGACCAATTTGCAGTTGAGCGATTTCCAACTACTGGAGGTCGGGATGAGGATTTCCCTCCAGCGCAATGGCTCGGGTCACATGGTCCTTCAGTTTCCGGGCGTGTCGGGCAACCGCTACGCCGTGGAATACCGGGCCGAGCTCGCGAGCGGGAACTGGACGGCGGTATCAGCACCGGTCTTCACCTTCCCGACCGCCGCCGTCGGGCAGTGGATTGACGATGGCTCCCAGACCGGCGGCCTGGGCGGCGCACGGTTCTACCGGCTGGTCCAACTGCCGTAGCCAAACAGTCCATCTATTGCCGCGAACCCAAGTATCGCGCCGCCACCGCGCTCGATTCGCCAAATCATGGAACCCGCCGGCCGGCGCTATCGGCTGGACGTGGCGGGACGCCTCGGCTGGCTGGCGCGTTATTTGAAGGTGGTTGACGCCGATGAAACCACCGTTCGTTTCTGGCAGGAGATTTACGACGACACGGGCAAGCGGGTCGAGACGCAGGAAAAATTCCCAGTAGATAAAGGCCACCAGAAAGGGCAGGCTGCGGCCATGACGATCACGAAGCAAACCGTCGCCGACAAAATCGCGGCGTATCTCCATCACGGGATCACGCTGGGGCAATGGGTGGACTGGTTGGAGCGCGCCCTCATGGATGGCGAGCTGGCCGAGGGTGATGCGAAAACCCTTGCGTCCGTCATCGCCCGTCTCGGTGTCGCCGACGTGCGCGCGTTCGGTCTCGCGTGGGAAGATTGCGAAGAGTTGCTTCACCAGCTCGGATTTTCTCCGCGCGTGGAAGTAGTGGCAGCGTGACGCGGCGTGACGCGGGATGGAAAGCACCTCATCCCGGCCTCTCCGCAGCGGTGACTTCTTCCCGCGAACCCTCACCCGCGTCGTGCTACAAAACGGAAGTCCGGACGACCGTTCCGGCCGCTTCACCCGCGTCACGGTGATCACGCCGCGCCAACCGCACCGGGCCGATTACGCCGCGCTCCCGGCGGATGCTATTTGCCAACGGATCGGGCTTCGTCGCGCCTCACTCGCGACGGAAATCTGGGGCGGCGCGGCAGCGCCAGCCCTACCGGTGGTGGTAGGGCGGACCGGCCGGTCCGCTCAAACATTCCGGACACGTCGGCTACGAGTTGAAAAGTTTTTGCACCTTTGCCTTCACCGCGGAATCCATCTTGATGCCCGGCGGCCACGGGTGTTGGAAACCTTCGCCGGGGAGTTTCTTCGCGCATCGATGCCGGGTTGGCGGCCGCTGCTCAGGCGCGGGAAAGAGCGTTCTCGCTAATGAAAAGATTGCGCGAGCGGAAAGCGGGCGGACTTTCCAACAGCAGGACCACGCGCAAGGCCGCCAGCGGCGAGGCGAACCAAGGGCGATGCAGCTTGCGGTCTTCAGCCGCAGCCCAGGTGGGGACGGGAAAGCCGTTGGCGCAGGCCAGTTGCTCGGCCGTAGCGGCGAGATACGCATCTTGCACCCGGCCAGGCTCGCCCAGCCCCGGGGCTAACGGTTCCGGGGTTGTCGACAAAGCCGCCACGTCGGGCGCGGCATAAAATTCATCCAGGAAGTTCGCCAGGCAACGGTCGAAGGAATCGCCGCCGGCTGCGAGTTGCGCGACTTCCGCCAGGGTTTTCGGTCTCATATCCTGCCCTCCGCGAACAAACCCTCCACCAGATACTGGGTTTTCACCGGAATCCGGTTGGCGGGATAGTATTGCCCGACCAAATCCAAAACCTCCTTGGCGGATTTCTGTTTCAAATGGCGGATCAGAAAAATGATGTCGGTCACGTCGGACGGTTCATCGGTGGTGCCGCCGATGCGCGCGGCCATGCATTTCATGGCGAGCAGATATTCCGGCACGGGCATGGTCAAACGCAGATGGGCAAATTGCGGAAGATTTCCCGCCATCGTCTCGTGGCGCGTGGAAACGAAACCTTTAACGCCATCGTTCAGCCAGTTGGCGGGCAAGTGTTGTTCGTCGGCGATGCGCCGCGCGAGCTCGCGAATCGTCTGCGTGGGTTGGAAGAGCGCATCCACGTCTTTCGTGGTCAGCCGGGCGGTGAATGCCAGCACCATTACCGTGCCGCCAAACAGGCAGACCTCGCCGGTGACGGCCTGTTTGCCGAGTTCGTCCGACAATGATTGCAACGCGCGCAGAATCGCTTCGCGGGTCAGCGTCGAACCGGCGGGCTTTTCATTCGCGTTCATGGCCGGGCGAGACTACCGCAGACCGAAAAGTTTTTCCACCTTTGCCTTCACCGGGCCGTCCACCCCTTCTTCCGCCAACAGGAGGTCCACGAGCTCGGGGAAGTTCATCTTTGCCGGTCGGCGTTATCTGCTTGCCAAACCGGCGGGACTTCGGACAGTTGAATACAAAACGAATTCCACCGATGAAACCACTTCTGCTTTTTTCGCTACTGTGCTTGCTCGGCGCCGCTTCCCCAACTGCCTGTGCGGTCGAGACGGAGGAAGCGTGGGTGGTGTACCAAGGCAAGTCCGGCCCGGGCCGGTCCAAACAGGTGGTGCTCATCTCCGGCGACGAGGAATATCGTTCCGAGGAAGCCTTGACGCAGTTGGGGAAAATTCTGGCTGTGCATCACGGTTTCAAATGCACCGTGTTGTTCGCCATTGAACCGCAGACCGGCATCGTCAATCCCAACTATTCGGCAAACATCCCGGGGCTCGCGGCGTTGCGGACGGCCGACCTGATGGTCATTGCCACCCGGTTCCGCAATCTGCCGGATGATCAGATGCGGGAGATCGATGATTACCTGAAATCGGGCCGCCCGGTTCTCGGCCTGCGCACCGCCACGCACGCCTTCCGGATACCCCTTGAGCGACGCGAATGGCTGCACTACGACTACCGTTACAATGGCCCCACCAACTGGGTCCATCGCGACCCGAAGTACGATGGCGATAAGAAGTCGTGGACCGGCGGCTTTGGCGGGACCGTGCTGGGGGACACCTGGTTCTATCATCACGGCCATCACAATCAACAAAGCACGCGCGGACTCATCGCACCCGGAGCCCGTAAGTTGCCGCTCACCCGCGGCCTGCATGACGGCGATATCTGGGGGCCCACGGACGTCTATGCGGTGCGGCTTCCGTTGCCCGGCGATTCCATGCCGGTGATTCTCGGGCAGACCATGAATCGTAAAGGCCCCTATCTGGACCATGATCCGTTTCTCGGGATGCGGCCAACGGACGATGTGGTGGCCGGGGTCGGTCATAATCCCACCGCCGATCGGGGGCAGGATCGTTACAATCCCAACGACCCGCCGTTGCCCGTGGCCTGGACCAAGAGCTACCAGATCGCGGGCGGCCGGAAGGGAAAAGTGTTCGCCACCACCATGGGATCGGCGACGGACCTGGCGTCCGCCGGCACGCGCCGCATGCTGGTCAATGCGGTTTACTGGTGTGTCGGGTTGGAGAAGAAGATTCCGGCCCGCGGTACCAAAGTGGAGCTGGTCGGGGATTACCACCCAAGTGCCTACCGCTTTCATGATAACGACTACTGGAAGAACAAGGCGCTGAAACCATCGGCCTTCCGGATGGAATAGCGAACGGAAACCGCGGCGGTTCAGCGAGCCGAAACGGGATTGCCAAGTCCCACGAGGAAGCGAATGAGATCGAGAAGTTCGTCCCGTGTCATGCCGGCGGTCAGCCCCTCGGGCATGAGGCTGCCAGTGTCCCGACTCTGTTCCACATCCGCCTTGGCAATGCGCTGGGTCTGGCCGGTGGCGGGGATGCGGAGCTGCCATTCCTCGGGAGTTTCCCGGAGTTTGTAGCCGGTGAAAATTTCGCCGTCGCGGGTGGTGATAGTGGTGGCGAGATAACCTTCGCGAACCTGGCGGTTGGGCCAGAGGAGTGATTCAATCAGTTGTTCGGGACTGCGGCCAGCGCCGATGAGGGTGAGGTCGGGGCCGGTCTCGCCGCCCTGGCCATCCAGTTTGTGGCAGGTGCTGCAGTTGGCCACGGGCGACAGGTAAACGGCTCGTCCGCGCCGGGCGTCGCCGCGGGTCATGGCTGCCCGGGCCATTGAGCTGACAAATCCAGGATCGTAGGTGAAATCCTGGTTCTCGATCCCAATCGCGCGATGCAGGACCCCCATCAGCGTCGCATCACTTCGACCGGTGCCATTCAAGACGCGCCGGGCGAGTTTGGCCGAGGTGGCGGTGGGCGGCTTTGCGTTGAGCGCCCTGGCCAGTGCTTCCGCGCCGCCTTGACGGTTCAGCAACGGGGTCAGGCAGTCGCTCATCTGCTTTTCGCTGTCGATACCCGCAAACAAACCGGCCACGGATTGGGCCGCCGCATCTGGATCAATCGAAGCCATCGCGGTGATGGTGGTGGCCTGTAGTTTTCGTGGCTGGTTCGGGGCCACGAAGGGTTGGAGCAACGGCAAAGCATCCTTGCCAAGGAGTGCCGGGGCGGCGGCGATCGCGGCCGCGTAGATCGCTTCGTTGTTGTTCGGGCGGGCGAGCACGTCCCGAACGGTTGGCGCCACGGTCGTCAGTTTCCACGCGCCAGCAAGCGCGAGACCCCGGGCACGGAGCGAAGCGTCGGGATCAGAAAGCAACGACTGGACGGGCGACAGGAGGTCGCCAGTGGGCTTGCGATGATGAACCAACGCGGTCGTCGCGAGTTCCGAGAGGACGGGTTCGCTGCGGGGTGCGGCGTCCAGGGCGAAGCGCAGATCATCCGATGAGCCCACGCTGACGAGCAGGGCGAGGACGGATTCGCGAAAAGATGATGCCAAATCAGTTCGCCCGGCCAGCTCCCGCAGTAGCACCGCGACATCTTTCGTTCCTTCCGATTCGAGCACAAAGCGCAAATGTTCAGGTCGCTGCTGGAACTGCAATTTCCCCTGCTGCAGCGCCGGATACCAAACCGGCTTCAGGGCGTCTGCGGCCTGGGCAAGGGCGTAATCAATGAACCGATCGCGCGGCCGGTCCAATGCCTGGGTGGCCACTTCAATGGCCTCGGCAGAGCGGACGTAGCTGCAAGCAACAATCGTCTCCAGCCGAACTCGTGGATGTGGATCAGCGACCTGCTTTCGGAGTAGCGCCAGTGGATCAGGAAGGCGATCCGCCCAATGACCGACGACTCGCGTCCCATAAGCACGGGCTCGATAGTCCTGCGTCGTGAGCAGGCGCTGCAGGAGATCGGGACGGATTGTTTCATGGGCTTCGTAAATCCCGATCGCCTGGCACAGAAGATTTTCATACTGCGGGTCGGATGGCGGCAGCGCCGCGAGCCAGGCGTCGGAGGCGGCAACCACCTCGGCCGTGGGTAAGTCAAACAAGCGCGATTTGGCCTGATGACGGGTCAGTCGTTCGGGGGAGCGCATTTGTTCGAGCAACTCTGACGGACTCATGCGCGCAAGATTGGGCGCTTTGACCAGTGCCCGGTGCCGGGCCTGGATGCGCCAGATGCGCCCGCGGGTTTTGTCCCGCGCCGGATCACGGTAGCTCGCCTGGTAATGGCCGATGATCGCGTTATACCAGTCGCACACGTAGATGGCGCCATCCGGACCGACCCGCACATTCACCGGGCGAAACTCCCGCCGGGACGATTTGAGCAGATCAGGCAACACCTGGGCGGTGAATCCCGAACCTTCGTCCGCGAGCCGATGCAGTTGGACGCTGTTACCCATGAATCCGCCCCACACGAGGCAGCCTTGCAGGTCGTCCGGCAGATGTTTGCTGCCGATGATTTCGATGCCGGTGTTGCGCCGGTCCGGAATGGCCATGGCCCAATAAGGCCGGGGTCGGAGGGTGGGAATGGCACCGGGCACGGTGTAAAAGCCGCCGCTGGTCGCACCCGAGTTGTGAAAAGTCTGGCCCCAATCATCATGCGTCACGCCCTGACAATTCAGTCCGGCGCTCGACAGGTTGAAGAAACTGTCCAGCTGGCCGGAGCGCGGGCGGTAGCGCCACACGCCGGCCTTGTCCAGGCGCGCGAGGCCCCACGGAGTTTCGACCCGGGAATAAGCGTGATGCCCTTGGGTAAACCACAATTCGCCGCCGGGCCCGCGCTCCAGGCCGTTGATCATCTGGTGCGAATCGGCCGTGCCAAAACCGGACAGGATTACTTCACGCTGGTCAGCCTTGCCGTCGCCGTCGGTATCCCGCAAGTGAACGAGTTCCGATGCCTCCCCCACGTAAACGCCCCCATCCCCAAATTCGATGCCCATGGGTACGAAAAGATGCTCGGCGAACCGCGTAAATTTGTCGGCGCGACCATCAGCATCGGTGTCCTCGCAAACCAGAATGTAGTCGCCCGGCACGGCACTCGGCTCGATCTGCGGATAGGTCGGCGCGCAAAGAACCCAAAGCCGACCGCTATCATCCCACCGCATCTGCAAAGGCTTGACGATGCCATCGGCTTCGGAAGCGAAAAGGTTTACCTGAAAGCCGTCC
>JANOHH010000175.1:0-3774 GCA_031406395.1 Verrucomicrobiota bacterium
CGTCACTCCGTGCGCGCCGTTTGTATAATATCGTGCAGCGGCGCGCACGGAGTGACGCGCCCTACCAACAAAATCCAATTCGTGTCTATTCGTGTCCATTCGTGGTTAAAGTTTCAGTTCCCCGTTCTGCACGCGCACACAGGCCGTCGCCTGGCCGGCTTCAAGGGATTGCAGTTCCACCGGGCCACGACAGACGTCTTGAGCAAACTCACAGCGCGGGACGAAGGCGCAACCGGCGGCGGGCTTCGACAAGTCCGGTGGCATCCCGGCAATGGTGTAAAGTTCCGCACCTTTCGGTTGCAACGCGGGAATGGATTTTTGGAGGGCGTGATTGTAAGGATGCTTCGGCGTGCGATAGATGCGGTCCGTGGGGCCGGATTCCACCACGCGGCCGGCATACATCACGTTTACCCGCTGACACAGGCCCGCCACCACGCCCAAGTCGTGACTGATCCAAATCACGGCCATGCCGAGTTCGGCCTGCCGCCGCTTTACCAATTCGATGATTTGGGCCTGCACCGTCACATCGAGCGCGGTCGTTGGTTCGTCGGCAATCAGCAAATCGGGTTTGGTGATCAACGCCATCGCAATCATCACCCGCTGCCGCATCCCACCGGAAAATTCATGCGGATAACTGCGAATGCGCTGGGCGGCATCCTGAATGCCGACGTCTTTCAACGCTTGAATCCCGAGTTCCACGGCCCGTCGCCGTTCCGTTCCTGCGTGAATCAAAAGTGGCTCAATCAACTGATCCTCGATCCGCATGTAAGGATTCAGCGAGGTCATCGGATCTTGAAAGATCATCGCGATGCGTTTACCGCGAATTTGATTGAGTTCGGCCGGGGTACATTTCAACAAATCCAAGCCAGCGAACAGCGCCGTGCCACTCTCAATCCGTCCTGGCGGTTGGGGAATCAAGCCAAGGATTGAATAGCTCGTCACGGATTTTCCCGAACCCGATTCGCCCACGATGCCCAGGGTCTCGCCCTGCTCAATATCAAACGACACGTCATCCACCGCGCGCACCACCCCGTTACGGGTGTGAAAATAAGTGCGGAGGTTTTTGACTTGAAGGAGGGGCATGTTTAGAAAACCACAAAGGAACACAATGGAACACGAATCATCGGGAGTTGTAGCCGCCGACGTGAGGAGGCGGGGGCCGCGTTGAGGAGGTTAGTCCGCCTCCTTACGTCGGCGGCTACGATTGGGTTTTGGAAGCGGTTCATTCAGGGTTAATCTTTTGACGTCCGTACATCGAGTGCGTCGCGCAGACCATCGCCGAGGAAATTTAGCGAGAACAGTGTGAGTGAAAAAAATGCCGCCGGGATTATCAGCAGCCAGGGGAACTCCTCCATCAATTCCGCCCCGTCCTTGATCATGGTGCCCCAGGAACTCATGGGCGGTTGCACCCCAAGGCCAAGAAAGCTCAGAAATGCTTCGAGCAACATTACCGCCGGAATGGTCAGCGTGGTGTAAACCGCCACCGGTCCTAGCACGTTGGGGATCATGTGGCGCAGGATGATGCGGCGGCGTGAGAGTCCCAGCGCCAAGGCGGCTTCGATGAATTCCTGCTTGCGCAGGGATTGCACCTGGCCACGAACGATCCGGGCCATGGTCAACCATTCCACCGCGCCGATGGCCACAAACAGCAGGACGATGTTGCGTCCAAAAACCACCATCAGCAGGATGACAAACACCGTGAATGGCAGGGCGTAAAGGATGTCCACGATGCGCATCATGGCCGCATCGGTTTTACCGCCGAGGAAGCCCGCGACGGCGCCGTACAAAACACCAATGGTCAGTGACACCAAGGTCGCGCAAATCCCCACCCCAAGGGAAATCCGTCCACCATGCATGCTGCGCGTCATTTGATCGCGCCCGAGTTTGTCCGTGCCGAACCAGTGTTGCGCGCTGGGCGGTTTGGCGTATTGGGCGAAGTCCTGTTGATCATAGGTGTAAGGCGAGAGCCACGGGCCGGCCAGACAGAACAACGTGATGATAATCAACGCGGCCCCGCCGAAGACGGCGAGCCGGTTCTTGCGCAGGCGCAGCCACGCATCGTGCCAGAGCGATGCCCCCGGTTCAACAGCGGCCAGCGGCACGGGGGCATCCGTCATGGGAGGGGCTTGCGTCATGGCGGATCAGTATTTCAACTTGGGGTTCAACCAGATTTGCACGATGTCCACCAGGAGATTAAAGAAAACGATCAGGGCCGCGTAAAAGACCACGATGCCATTGATCATGGTGGCATCGCGATTGAAGGCCGAAGTTACGAAGTGACGTCCCAGGCCGGGGATTTGAAAGATGGTCTCGATGACGAACGAGCCGGTGAGAATTCCCGCCGCGGCCGGGCCGAGAAAGGAAATCACCGGCAGCAATCCGCCGCGCAAGGCATGGCGGAAGACGATGCGGGCTTCACTCGCGCCCTTGGCCCGGGCGGTGCGGATGAAATCCTGCGATAGAATTTCCAGCATCCCGCCGCGCGTGAGCCGGGCCACATACGCGGCGTAAACAATCCCCAGAGTCACCGCCGGCAAGATGCGGTCGGTGGGGTCGAACCAGCCGGAGGCATTCACCCAGCGCAAGTTGAGAGCAAAAACCAACATGAGCAGCGGTCCAAGGACGAACGTTGGCAGACAGATGCCCATCATGGAGATTCCCGAAGCGATGTAATCCAAAGCGGAGTTGGGTCGCAGTGCCGCGAATACGCCCGCCATGATTCCAAGCAGTAAAGCAAGTCCCAGCGCCAGACCGCCGAGTTGGAGCGACACGGAGAAAGTAGTGGCGATCGTCTCGTTAACTGAGCGATTGGCAAATTTGATGGAATAGCCAAGATCGCCGCGGATCAAGTTGCCAAGATAGGTGAGGTATTGGCTGAGAATGGGTTTGTCCAATCCGTAATGGGCTTCCAGTTGGCGTTTGATTTCAGGTGCCAGGGCGCGCTCTGCATCGAAAGGACCTCCCGGCATCACGCGCACCATGAAGAACGTTAGCGTCGCCACCACAAACAGCACCGGAATGGTCTGCAACAGGCGGGCGGCGATGAAGCGAAACATGGGAGCGACGTCGGGTGGCTATTTCGGAGGCGTTTCGAGATAAACGTATTTGAAGGGATGGTGGTCCTGATAGTTGGGGTGCCAGTTTTTCACGGCCGGATTAAGCAGATAGACGCGGGTGTAATAATAGATCGGCAGGAGCGGCAGTTCATCGAGCAGAATCGCTTCGGCCTTTTGGAGTAACGCAATCCGCTTTTGCTTGTCGTTGGTGCAGGCTGCTTCATTGATTAGGCGATCATACTCGGCATTGCCCCAACCGGTGCGATTGTTCCCGCCGGAGGAGAGAAACGTCTCCAGAAAAGTATTGGGATCCGGGTAGTCGCCAATCCAACCGGCGCGGCTGACCATGTAGTTGGTGGAGCTTTGCGAGTCCATGTACACCTTCCATTCTTCGTTGCGTAGCGTCGCGTTCACGCCGAGATTTTTCTTCCACATCTGCTGGATGGCTTCGGCGATGGCTCGGTGGTTTTCGGACGTGTTGTAATGAATCTCGATCGGCGGCAGGCCCTTTCCTGCGGGATAACCCGCCTCGGCCAGCAGCTTTTTGGCTCCCTCAATGTCAAACTTGAGTTGCGCGGTCGAGGTGTAACCTGCGGTGTCCGGCGGCGTGAACGCAAACGCCGGCTTCTGCCCACCGCGGGTTACCGTCTCCACAATGGCCTGCCGGTCGATGGCTTGACTCAAGGCCCGGCGCACCCGCTGATCCTTCAGGGCCGGA
>JANOHH010000188.1:0-5500 GCA_031406395.1 Verrucomicrobiota bacterium
CTTCTACAAATGCCCAGCCGACCGGGGAAAGGGGTGGAATTTTGAAATCGCCCCGGCGCTTGGACTGGCGACCAACCAATTACCGTTTCCCTGTTCGTACGTTTATTACCAGCACTTTTATGCAAACGACGATGCGAGCGCTCTGACGCAACGCAAGTTGAGCGACGTGAAGTTCCCGGCCCAGAAAGCCATGCGGGCCTGCTTTGCGAGTGTGCCCGGCACCTTCTTTGATATTTCACCGACCCGGAAGGGCAACGGTGGACATGGGCCAAAGGGGATGCAACTGCTATTCGTAGACGGGCACACCCAATGGGCACGTTGGGAACAGTTGAATCCGAGCAGCGGCAGCAGTGCGGCGGCTGCTTATAATTTCGACTGGACCCTCAACGGCTTGCGCGGCCGTGATCTGCGCTAGGCAAACGCCGACACCATGAACCCAAAAGCGAAAGTGATTAGATGAAAGAAAAGCAAGACCCGCATCAACCTGGAACCCGAGCCTCAAGCCGTAAGCACCTCCGCCAATTGGCCTTCACCCTGATCGAACTATTGGTGGTCATCGCGATCATTGCCATTCTGGCCGCGATGCTCCTGCCGGCGCTCAGCAGAGCAAAAATGAAGGCCCAACAAACGTCCTGCCTCAACAATCTCCGGCAGATTGGCCTGTTCCTGCAGTTTTATACCGATGACTACAACGACGTTTTCCCCGGCCACCGCCTCATGATGCCGACTTCGTTGCCAGCAAATGATGACTGGTGGGGAAATTATCTCGGCCCATATTCACGCGGAAATTCCAACTTATTTCATTGTCCCGTACTGCAAGGGGTCCGAAACCAGTACGTTAAGGATTTCAAGTGGAGCTGGGGCCCGGCGCTTTACGCTGGCGATCGAGTCGGTTACGGCGCGAACTGCTTTTTCCTGTTTTCCGACCCACCCTATGCCCGTGGCGTCGCTTCTGGCCCGTCGGGCTACATCAACCCCGGCCGCTTCAAGCGCAGTCGGGTCAAACGACCAGCGGACAACTTGATGATCGGCGATAGTGAGGGGTATTACAGCATGAGCCTCTGGTGGCCCAACGCGGTCATGGATGGAAGCAATCCGGCATTTGAAGGCATTGCCACCCGCCACGGAGCTACCCGCGAGCGGGGGAAAAATGCGCAGAACACGCGCGGAGTCGTGGTGTTCGTTGATGGTCACTCCGAAGCCCGCAAGGATCGGGATATCAACCCGCCGTCCAACGGCAGCCTCACGAACGTGAAATACTGGGATCCTGAACTGAAGTTTGATCGCTGAATGAGTCGAGCGATCATCACGGTCAAAGGCAAGGCCGCCAGGACCGATTGTGGTCGAACAAAGTTTCGCGTCGCTGACCCCGCGCGCCAAGTGGCAAACCGGTAACTGATTATGAACCCGAGCAACGCGCCGCATATTCTCACCACCACCGTTGGCTCCTATCCGATCCCCGAATGGTTGACTGCGCTGCCCAGTGAGCAGGCGTTACTCGATGCCACGCGCGTCGTGTTCGATCTCCAACGCCAGGCGGGCATTGATCTGCCGACGGATGGCGAGTTCCACCGCTTCGACATCAACCACCCCGACACCAACGGGATGATTGATTACTTTGTGCGCCCGCTCGGCGGTATCCGCTCGGAGGTTGGCCGGCAGGAATCCGCGGCGTTTCGCGCGAAACCGGAAATGCGTTTTCGCGGCAAACCGGCAGGCGTGGTCGTCGGCCCAATCACCGAAGGCGCGCTGAACCTGCCGGAGGATTGTGCACGCGCCAGCAGCGTGGCGGGCGGGCCGTTCAAATTCACGGTGACCAGTCCCTATATGCTCGCCCGCACTTTGCTCGATGAGCATTATCACGATTTCGAAAAACTTACACTTGCACTCGCCGACGCAATCGCGGCGCAGGCGGGCGACCTGGGTTGCGCCTGTGTGCAGGTGGACGAGGCCAACATCCCCGGCCGGCCGGCCGACGGCCCGCTCGCCGCCGAGGCCATCAACCGTGTGCTCGATGCCGTGCAGGGGCAGAAGGCGGTGCATTTTTGTTTTGGCAACTACGGTGGCCAGACCATCCAGCAAGGCACTTGGGCCGCGCTGATTTCATTTCTTAACCGTCTGCGCGCCGACCATCTCGTCCTCGAACTGGCGCATCGGCCCACGTCCGACTTGGAGGCGCTCCGCGAAGTGGATCCGCGCATCGGTCTTGGTCTCGGCGTGGTGGATGTGAAGATCAACCGCGTGGAAACGCCCGAGGAAATCGCGCGCGCAATCGAACACGCCGAAAAAGTGCTCGGGCCGGGCCGCTTGCGCTTCATCCATCCGGACTGCGGTTTCTGGATGCTCAAACGCTCCGTGGCCGACCGTAAAATCACCGCACTCGCCAAGGGCCGCGATCTCTATCTGGGTCGGTCGTAACCGCGCGTGTGCAATTTACGACGTTACACTTCAAAACCCTGCTCCCGAAACCGCTGCAACTTGTAGGTCAACGCCCGGCGGCTGATGCCGAGTGCTTTGGCCGTCTCGGTCCGGTTCTGCTGATGCTCCCGCAATCCCTGTAAGATGGCCTGTCGCTCGATTTCCTCCAGCCGCGGTGCATCCGGCAAATCCGCCGGCACCGGTAATTCCACCGCCGCCCGCACCCGCGCCGGCAAATGCTCCGGCAAAATCAATTCGCCGCGCGAAAGCAAGGCCGCACGTTCCATGGCGTTGCGCAGTTCCCGCACGTTTCCCGGCCACGCATAGCGCGCCAGTCCCGCCGCCACCGCCGCCGAAAATCGCGCCTTCCCTTGCGTGAACTCCGCGAGGAAATGATTCGCCAACGGCAAGACATCCTCCGGCCGCTCCCGCAATGCCGGCAGGTTCAATTCCACGACGTTGAGCCGGTAAAACAAATCCTCACGAAAACTCCCCGCCTTCACTTGCTCCTCCAGATTCTTGTTCGTGGCCGCCAGGATGCGCGCATTGGTCTGCCACTCGCGATTGGAGCCGACCCGATTGAAACAGCCGTTTTGCGTTACCCGCAGCAGCTTCGACTGCAACGGCGGCGACATGTCCCCGATCTCATCCAGGAAGATCGTCCCGCCTTTGGCCTCCTCAAACCGTCCGATCCGTTGCGCCACCGCGCTCGTGAAGGCGCCTTTTTCGTGCCCGAACAACTCCGTCTCCAGCAGGTTTTCCGGGATCGCCGCACAATTCACTTTCACCAGCGGTCCGCCCACCCGCGCGCTCCAGCCATGAATCACGTCCGCCAAAACTTCCTTGCCCACGCCGCTTTCACCCGTGATCAACACCCGGCTTTCCGATGGCGCAATCAGGGACGCATCGTGAAAAACCGCCTGCATCAGCGGACTGTGGGCGATGACGTGGGCGGGCAGCGACCGTTCCGCGTCCGACTTGACCGATGCCGAATGGGTCACCCCGGTCGCGCGTTGCACCGTCACGAGCAACTCATCGAGATCAATTGGCTTGGCGAGATAATTGACCGCGCCATCGCGCATCGCCCCCACCGCCTCACGGATGTCCGCGTAGGCCGTGACCAGCAGCACCGGCAACACCGCATGTTCCTCCCTCGCCCGGCGCAAGGTTTCCAAGCCCGACAGGCCGGGCATCCGCACATCCGAAATCATCATGCTGAACTCGGAAGTCCGCAGCGTTTTCAACGCGAGATCTCCGGAGTCCACCGTCACCGTGTCGAAGCCCTGGCTCTTGAGAAATGAAGTCAGCAGACTGCGCTGCCCAGCATCGTCATCCACAATCAGGATGCGCGGTGACTTCGGAGAAGGTTGGCGGGGTTCGGGCGGCACGGTGCGACTCTAGCAATTCCTTGCCGCAAGTATCAAGTGTGACCCCAAGACGGAACATGACGGGAAGTGGCAGGTTGCGTTGTTCCGATCTTGATCCTGATCGCAATCTTACTCTCGATCCATTCTGCAGTTCTCGCCGCTAGTCCCGAACGAGAGTGGTTAATAGTGCGATGAAGACCAAGAGGAAGAACTGTACTTGCCCGCCAGTTCCAGTCGCGCTCACGGGGGTGAAGGTGTCACCGCCCAAACATCCCCGGCATCGCGCCGCCCATCCGGCCCATCATTTTCTGGAACTTGCCCATTTTTTTCATCATCTGCTGCATCTGGGCAAACTTGTTCATCATCGTGTTCAGTTCGGTCACGGTCACGCCGCTGCCTTTGGCCACGCGCATGCGGCGTTTGGCGTTCAGGATCTGCGGCGTCTGGCGCTCCTTGGGCGTCATCCCGCAAATCATCGCCTCCATGCGCTTGAATTCCTTTTCCTGCTTCCCAATGTCCGTCCCCTTCAAGGCTTCCGCCCCGCCGGGCAGCATCTTCATTACGTTCTCCAGCGGGCCGAGTTTTTTCATCTGGCGCAATTGATCGAGAAAATCTTCCAGCGTGAACTGGCCCTTGCGCATCTTCTCTTCCATGCGCTTCATGTCGTCCTCGTCCACGGCGGCGGCCGCTTTCTCCACCAAACTGACGACGTCACCCATGCCCAGAATCCGCGAGGCCATGCGCTCGGGATGAAACGCCTCGAACTCGTCGAGTTTCTCCCCCACGCCCGCAAACTTGATGGGTTTGCCCGTCACGGCCTTCAAGCTGAGGGCCGCGCCGCCGCGTGCGTCGCCGTCCAGCTTCGTGAGGATCGCACCGGTGATTTGCAGCGCTTGATCAAAGTGGGTCGCCACGTTCACGGCTTCCTGACCGGTGGCGGCGTCGAGGACGAGGAGAATTTCCTGCGGCTTCACCAGGTCGCGCAGGCGCACGAGTTCCTGCACCAGCGGCTCGTCAATTTGCAGGCGGCCCGCGGTATCAAAAATGATCGTGTTGCGATGATTCGCCTTCGCAAAATCAAGCGCCTCCCGGGCGATGCGAAGCACATCCGTCTCGCCGCGCTTCAGGAAAACGGGCACCTCCAGTTGTTTGCCGAGCGTTTCTAGCTGATCCATCGCCGCCGGGCGATACACGTCCGCCGCCACGAGCAACGGTTGGCGACCCTGCTTGAGCAACAGACCAGCCAGCTTGCCGCTCGAAGTGGTCTTGCCCGCGCCGTGCAGACCGACCAGTAGGATGCAACTGGGATTGGCGCCCAAGTTCAAAGCGACATTTGTCGAGCCGAGCAAGTCCACCAGTTCGTCATGGATGATTTTGACGACTTGCTGCCCAGGCTGGACGCTCTGAACAACTTCCGCCCCGAGGGCTTTGACACGGACGCGCTCGATAAAATCGCGCGCCACCTTGAAGTTCACGTCGGCTTCCAGTAGAGCCATGCGGACCTCGCGGAGCGCCTCGCCCGCATTGGCCTCGGAAATTTTGCCGAGGCCGCGGAGATTACGGAAGGCGTTCTGGAGTTTGCCACTTAAGGAATCGAACATTGGCTTAGGCTAAGGAAAGTCACGCGGGTTGACAAGGATTGGGCGGTGTGGCTTAATCTGCGGCCCTTGCGTGGTAGGTTACCCAAGTGGCCAACGGGGGCAGACTGTAAATCT
>JANOHH010000197.1:0-5366 GCA_031406395.1 Verrucomicrobiota bacterium
AAGCGCGCCGCGCCACCCAGCGCAGCGTGAAGTTCATCCGGTGGTTGCGCCAGTCCCTGCGCGACCACGCTGCGGAATCCACCGCCATCCTCCGCCTCAATGCCTTCTATGCCACGTCATAGCACGCCAACATGGACGCTGATGGTTGATTCCGTCAACGCTCCCGGCCGCCGAGAAGCGCACGGCCGGTCGTGACCTCTATCGCCAGCAGTGCGCCAAGTGCCATGGACGGAATGGCGAGGAGGTGAAAGCCAAATATGACGATGCACTCCACGGAGACCCTCGCTCGGGAAACTCACCCGCGACATTGACAAGGCCATGCCGGAGGATGATCCAAGCCGGTAGGTGGGCGGGCAGGCGGCAAAAATTCACCGCCAGGCAAGCTGGCGCTTGCTCACCGCCATTGCAGAAATGTAGGGGTATTGCGGTGCGATGACTGGACGGCGCAGCGCCCCAGCCTGTGCCGGGATTTGGCTAGTGCGGAACCCAGCCCCACCCGGGCAGATCCCGGTCCCACGCTCGATTTTTGCCAAATCCCACTTGCACCGACAAACCGTCCTGACGTATCGTTTCCCCCGTCCCACATATTAATATTATCTTAGTCAGCCATCATGAAATCTTCTGGCAAGTTCGTTGCGGCGTCCGTCGGGTTTTTGGTCACCCTCAGCACCGCCGCCCTCGCAGAGCCAAAAATCGAGGAGCAGATCATCGGGCCGGAAGGCAAATGGCTGGGGTGCGCTCTCAGCCCGAAAGGCGTGCATACGGCGGTCTTGCTGGCGAAGGGTAGCCGGTTCGCGGTCGCGCTCGACGGGGTGGAAGGGCCGAAGGTGGACCAGCTGTTCACTCCCGAGGGACAGACCGCCGTCATCAGTGCTTCCGTCCCGACGCAGGACATTTCCGTCTTGTTTTCCGACGACGGCGCGCACAGCGCGTATTTCGCGAAGGTGGGCGGCGAGTATGTCGTGGTGCTCGACAACAAGGAATTGGCGCGCGGCGCGATTGTGCCAACCGGGCGATTCATTGGCCTGCGATTCTCCGCCGGCGGCAAACACGTGTTTCACGTCGAGACGGAGGCGGCGAAGGGGCAGCGCGTGTTTGTGGACGGCAAGCCCGGTCCGTGGAGTCGATCCATTTCCGAAATCGCGACCAGCCCGGACGGGTCGCACTACGCCTATACCGGTGCGGAGGAAGACGCTGCCAAAACCAAATGGGCTATCGTGGACGGCAAGCAGGTGAAATATTTCGGTCGCGATCTGAAGTTCACGATCACCGGTGCGTTGCTCAGCATCTTGGACGGACCGAATGGTCAGGCGCAGATGCTGAACGGCAAGCCGGTGATCCAGGGGGCGGGGATTCAGCGGGTATGGGTTTCGCCAGCCGGCCCGCTAGTCGCAACGTTGGTATTGCCAAAACAGAGCGCGCCCACTGTGCTGGCAGTCAACGGCAAACCCGTTCCCGGCACGGAAGGTCTCATGATCGCGGAGATGTATTTCAGTCCCGACGGGAAGCGCTGGGCGGCTTCGTGCCGGAGTACGGCGGCTTCGTTCGTAATCATTGACGGCAAGAAGGGGCAGGATTACCAGAGCCTCTTGGATTCTGGAGGGGGTGTTCAGGGCACTGACCCGTACATCGGGTTCACGCCGGACTCGTCGAAATTCTACTACATCGCTCAACAGGGCGCTCAGTCGTTCCTCGTGGTGGAAGAAGAAGAGTGGGACGGCATCGCGGGCAACTTCCAGCCGTCCGTCGGTGGCGGCCATCGTCTCGGGTTCATCGGCGCTGAAGGCGCTACCGGCAAGAAGTTCGTGGTCATCGACAACAAGGCGAAGGAGCGTCCGAATGCCAACTTCCTTAATTTCAGCCCCGATGGCTCGCGGTATGCATTTGTGGCCGGAATTTCGGCTTCCAAACTCTGGGTGGACGGCGTCGAAGTGCCAGTAATTGACGTTGGCCCAAATGGCACGTCCCCCCGTCCGGACAACAGCCGGTGCGTTTTCAGTCCCGATAGCAAACACTACGTGGCGAGCGGTTACGTCCCCCGCATGCCCGGCCTGCAAGGCATGTACCTCAATGGCAAACTCGTCTGGCAACCGGACGGCAACGGCCACTCGCAGTTCCATCGCACCATGTTCACCCCCGACAGCCAGCACCTATTCTGGGTCGCCCCGCGCCTCATCGCATCCAACGAGGATAAGGACATCTTGGCATTGTACGTGGACGGGAAACAAACCATCAAATTTGCCGGGAACGCATTGGACACGCGCCCCGGCAACTGGGAAATGTCGCCCGACGGCACGGTGACATTCGTCGCGATTACCGGCAACGAACTCAAACGCTACCGTGTCATGCCCGCGCCCGACGCCAACATCACCACTCTGCTCGCCAACGCAGTGAAATAAACCCGGAGGAAAACGACCATGCGAACTATTCTGCTGCTGCTCTTGACTGCGACCATCGCAGTTGCCGGTGACCTGACCTGGCCGGAGTTGTCACGCCGGCCCGAACTCTGGCCGGCCCAAGTCACGATGAAAGTGCCGATCAACTTCCAAGCCGGCGTCAGCGTAAAGGCCGGCCAAAAGGTAAAGGTCGTCAACGTCAAAGCCAACGGAGTTGAGTTGATCACGCTGGATGGAAAACTCCCATTCGCCGCCGAACCTGACGAGACCGACTTGCTGACCGTCGCGCGTGAAGCGTACGCGAAGCTGACGCCGAAACAGCAGGCATTGACCTATGCCGCCGTGGTCCAACGGAAGGACTTGTGTCCGGTGAGCGTCACCGCAACCCGGTCGTTCGACCTCGATTCCGGCAAGACTGTGCAAGCCGAGGACGTGCTGACCGTGGTTGATTGCCAACCGGGCGGCTTAACGGTGAGATCGGAAAAGCACAAGGTCACCTTCAATATCGTCGCCGACGCCACCGACTTCATGGCGCTGGCGCGAAAGTTGGTCGAGGATCCGCAGGCCGTGCCCACGCGCGCCGCGGCGGAGGAAAGACAAAAAGTCATCGGCCGGATCTTTGTGGAGACCGAGGGCAAACTGGTTAATTCGGTATCCGGGAAGTCCGAACCGTTCGACGCGAATGCCCTGCCAAAGTATTACGTGTTCTTGCGTGGCTCCAGCACCTGCCCGATCACCCGGCAATTCGCGCCGACGGTGGTGAAGTTCTACAACGACACGAAACCCAAGCATCCCGAATTCGAGATCATCTGGCTGATGACCGAGACCCAACCGGACACGGCGAAATTCGCGAAGGCGAACGGTTTTGCGTGGCGCGCGATGGAGTATGAGAGCACCCCGGCGATCCCGACGGTTTCGCAGGCTTTTAGCGGCAAACTTCCGCAACTCATCGTGGTGGATCGCAATGGGAAGGTCCTGGTCAACGGCACGCAAAACCAAGCGCCCGCCGCCCTCGCCCAATTCGACGCATTGCTGAAGCAGCCGGCCACGCCGTAACCCCGAGAGAATCATCAGATGAAATCCAACCTGGTCATAGTCGGCATCACGATCGCGATGGTCGCCGCCGGACATTCCCAAACGACTCGCACCAGTCGGCCGGTCGATCCGGCAGCCATCGAGAACATGAATCGGATCAACGACGACCGCGCCAAACGCGGCCTCAAACCGCTCGACGCCCCCGGCTACACCTACGTGCCCGCCGACAAACGCGCACCGGCGGCGCCGCAGGAGCCGCGTCCGTTCACGCCGTTGTCGTGGCCGGCCTTGGTGGGCCAGGAGGAATTCTGGCCCACCTAATGTGCGCTGACGCAGCCGCTCGAATTCGATAAGGTGACGTTGAAAGCCGGTCAACAGGTCAAGGTGGACGCCATCAAGCCCAGTAGGGTGGAGTTGAGCACGCTGGACGACAAACTGCAATTCAACGCCACGCCCCAACAGACCGACGTGCTGGAGGTCGCCAATACGGCGTATGCCGAACTGACGCCGGCCCAACGGCAGTTGAACTACCTGTCCGTGGTCCGGCAACGGGAGTTGTGGCCCTACCGGGTCAAGCTGATGCAGACGTTCGATCTCGGGCGCGGCCAGCGCGTGCGGCCGGGGGATGAAGCCATCCTGTTGAAAGCCGAGCGTACCAAGTTGTTCCTGTTCGCAGATAAATTGGGGTTGACGTTTGAAGTCCCGCCACCGGCGACGGATTTCCTGACGCAGGCCCGGCAGTTTGTCGAGGACAAGAACGGCGCACCGTCACGCATGGCCGCAGAACTGGATGGGAAATTGGTGAACGCTGTCACCGGTAAGCTCGACCCAATGCCCGCCGACGCCCAGCCCCGGTACATCGTGTTTTACCGGGGATCGAGCACATGCGCAATCACCCGCAAGTTCACGCCGACGCTGGTCAAATACTACAACGACACGAAGCCGAAGCATCCCGAGTTTGAGATCGTCTACATCATGACCGAAACGCCAGAGGATACCGGCAAGTTTGCGAAGGAACTCGGCTTCGCCTGGCGCGCGGTGGAATACGCGACCACCGGCAAGATGCCCGTGACCAATGCCGGCAAGACGTTTAGCGATTTGATCCCGCAACTGGTCGTGATGGATCGCTCCGGCAAGGTGTTGGCCAACGGCATTCAAGCCTCCGCGCCGGCCGCTCTCGCAAAACTTGACGCGCTGTTGAACCAACCCAAGGAGTGACGAAATGAAATGGATTTTCTTGTTCGCGTTCGCGGTGACCTGCCAGGCCGGCGAGCTGACGTGGTCGGACTTGGTCAATCATCCTGAGCGCTGGCCGGCCGAGACGAAGCTCAGCGTCCAACTCAAGTTTAAGAGCGGGGTTTTACTGGCCGGCACGGCGGTGCACATCGAAACGGTGACGCCGGCCGGCGCGCAGCTTATCGCGCCACAGGGATTCCTGTTCAATGTGGACGCGAAAAACTGCGACCTCTTGCAAACCGCCAACGCCATGTGGTCCAAGTTCACTCCCGAACAGCAAGCACTCACGCCGGCCAAGCTGGCCACGGACCTGACCTTGTGGCCGGGCAAAGTGAAACTCATCGAGGCCGGGGTGTTCGGCCCAATCAAAATGGCCGCCGGCACGGAGTGGCCCGTCATGCACGTCAAACCCGATGGCGTGGGGCTGGCGCATCCAAAATCGAATGAGATGTTGATCATGGCGCTGAATTACACCGACCTCTTTGCCCGGGCCCGCGAACTGGTGTTGTTGCCGGTCGAGAAACGGCCCGGCCACATGGCGGCTTTGCTCGATGGGGTCACGATCGACGCGAACGGAAAGCCGGTGGCCGTGAAAAAAGCGAACTACTACGTCAACCGGCCGGACGGGTGGAGCCGCGAGCGTCAGGCCGAGGTCGCCGTGCCCGCAGAGGAGCTGCACGCGCTCGCCGAGGCGATCGC
>JANOHH010001275.1:0-4378 GCA_031406395.1 Verrucomicrobiota bacterium
AACCCACGACGCATTTGGCCAGCACGGTTTTCTGAAACTTGGCGAATATCTGCTCGTCCCCGACGATCAACCGTGCCTCGATCAAGGACGTGCGGGTTTCAATGCGGCGGGCGTCGTCCTTGTCGTTCGCGGCGGTGACGCACTCCGCGATGGAACGGACGGCGTGGCCGGGTTTGAGGCCGAGATCGAACAGCGTGAGCCAGACGCCATTCAGGATTTTTTCCAGAACCGGCAACGGTTTGGCGTGGCCAGCCACCTGGCCTTCGTGCAGGAACAGGAGGTCAATGTCGCTGTGCGGATTCAACTCGCCGCGGCCATAACCGCCGAGTGCGACGACGGCAATGGGCGGGAACTCCTTCCGCGCCTGGGCCGAGAGGGAATTCACGGCGGCAACCCACAATGCGCGGATCACGCAATCAATGCCGGACGACCGGGTCTGGCAGACTTCCAATCCGCCGGCGCCGTTCTGATGCGCGAGTTTGACGCGGTGCATCACCTGTTTGATAAAGGTGCGAAAGCGCGGCAACTCCTGGGAAGCGAGACGGCCCGGCGGGAGGGACAATCGGTCTGCCGCTTCCGCTTCGATCTTTTTCAGCAAATCCTGCACAAGCGGAGAGGTTGCGGGCAAAGCGCACGCGAATCAAGCGAACGCCGGGAGCGAACAAACTGAGGAACCCGCCACAACCTTGTTCCCCGCGCGGTGTTGACCTAACCTGCCAGCGGTCATGCCTGTCAATCTCGACCCCGATACCGCCCTGATGCTGCGCGCCAAGCAGGGCGATGGCGGCGCTTTCACCGAGTTGGTCGAGAAATACAAACAGCCCGTGATGAACCTCGCCTTCCGTACGCTCCGCGACCTGACCGAAGCCGAGGACCTGGCGCAAAATGTTTTCGTCCAAGTCTGGAAAGCCGCCCCGCGCTACGAACCCACGGCGAAGTTTTCCACCTGGCTCTTTACGATTGCGCGCAATTTGTGCCTCAACGAGATCCGCCGCCGCACCCGGCATCCGGCGGAGTCGCTCGATCAAACCCGCGATGGCGCGGACGACCAGCCGCTGTATCAGGTCGAAGACAAACGCGTCGCGCCCGCGACCGAGGAATTGCTGCGCGGCGAACTGGTGGAAAAAGTGGATGCCGCTCTCGCCGCGTTGCCTGAAACCCAACGCACCGCACTCCTGTTGTGCCGCCAGGAGGAATTGAGCTATGAGGAAATCGCCGCCGTGCTGGGCTGCTCCCTGTCCGCGACCAAATCGCTGATCCATCGGGCGCGCGAAACCCTCAAACTCAGGCTCAAGCCGTATCTCCAAACCGGAGTCTGGGAGGAAAAGAAATGACCGCAACTTTGCCGCAACTTTGGTTTTCAACTGGAAGGATTGTTTATGAACCCGGATCCCGTTTATCAACGCTGGTGTGAACTCGGTTGGCGGCGTCCGCTTACCGCTCCCGAACAGGCTGAACTTTGCGCCTGGCTTAGCGCCCATCCCGAAGCGCAGGCGGAGGCCGAAACCGAGCTGGCGCTGAGTCAGGCGCTGGCGCGTTTACCGGATGCGCCCGTGCCATCGAACTTCACCGCGCGCCTGTGGCAGACCATTGAGCGCGATGAGGCGACCAAGGTCCGCTCGGCGGCGCCGCGGCGGACTTGGTGGTGGCGCGTGCTGGTGCCGCGTTTTACCGTGGCAACCGTGGTGGTGGGCAGTGGCCTGCTGGTTTATCGCCACAACGAATCGGTGCAGCAGGTCGAGTTCGCGAAAAGCTTTCTGGCCGAGGTGGGGGCCCCTTCGCTGGCGGACCCGAAAGTGATCGAAGATTTTGAAGTGATCTGCCAGTTGAGTCCTCCGACCGCGGTAGATGAAGAATTGATCAAGTTGATGGAATGAAAGGGCCATCGCAAAATATTGTTCGGAAGGTCCGCGCCGGAGCCGTGGTCTGGCTGGCGCTGAATTTGTCGTCGGCCCTCGCCGACACCAACGGCGCGAGCCTCACACCGCCACTACCTATGCTACGGTCGCCCGTGGATTCCTTTCGGGTACTGCTTGCCCTGCCGACGACGGAACGCAAACAATACCTCACCAATCGCACCGTGGACGTGCAAAAGCGGCTGGTCGAAAAAATCCGTGAATATCAAGCGCTGACGCCGGAAGAGCGGGAGCTGCGGCTCACGGCCACCGAACTGCGTTGGTATCTGCTGCCATTGATGAGCGCGCCGGCGACCAACCGTCCCGCGCAACTCGCGCTGATCCCGCCGGGCCCGCGCGAACTGGTCGCCACGCGGCTCGAACAGTGGGATCAGCTCACGCCGCCGGTGCAGCGGCAGTTGCTCACGAACCAGCAGTCCGCCGGCTTCTTTGTCGGCGGAGAATCTGGGTCGCCTTTGCCGGTTCCCCCCAGTGAGCAAATCCGGCGCAAGTTGCAGGGCCGCTTTAACCGATTGTTAGAACTGACCGCCGGCGAAAAGGAAAAGGTGCTGCGTTCGCTCTCCGAGGCTGAGCGCCGGCAGATGGAGAAAACGTTGGCTGCCTACGACAAACTTTCGCCCGGACAACGTCAGCAGTGCCTCCGGTCCTTCACCCAGTTCGCCACCATGAGTCCGACCGAGCGCCAGGAGTTTTTGAAGAATGCCGAGCGCTGGTCGCAAATGTCGCCCGCCGAACGCCAGGCATGGCGGGAACTGGTCAGCACCGCCCCCATCAAGCCGCCGCTGCCAATCATCAAGCCGCGCACCCCGCCTTTGCCCCGGCTGCCGAATCGGCCCGCGCCGTCCGTGGTGACGAATGGCGGGTGAGCTGGCGGGCCTAGCCTCGATTTTGTGGACCGAGTGTGAGGATTGGAAATTGCCGCCGCGTTGAAACGCGCTGGCAATAGTTTGAAATAAAATTCTGAATCTCACATTCCCACTTTGCTTGGCAGCCGCCAGCCGAGAAGCAAAGCGCCGAGGCCGAACAAGCCAAGTACGCTTGGTTCGGGAGCCTCTTGAGGCGAGAAAAAAATGTTGTCAACCATCACCGACACACCAACCTCCGCTGCGATCGGGCGTGCCCGGTTGAGAATTTTCAGTTCGCCAACCGTCCCGGCAAACGCCGATACGTCGCCCCCAAAAGCATTCCCACCCAAATCCACCATGGGGATTTCGATGTTGTTGACGAACACGCTGAAGTAACCGGTTGCCAGGAAACGAACCGAACGGGCATCGGCGGGAATCGATCCACTTTGGGCAAGGAACGCGTTCCGCCACCCGCCTCCGGCATATGAAAAGTCTCCATTCCGAAATAAGATGGAGTAACTCCCTGCTAATGGTCTCCAATAGGCTGGAGCCAGCGAGTCCACAAGGGTGTAAGCTTGCGTGTATCCAAGATGAGTCGTGTCATAATAGACGAATTGAGTATCCGACCCGTCGCTGTGCGACCACCCAGGAGCTGCAATGGCCCAATCGAGAATAATGCCGTCTGAGTCGAGCGGCCGAACGACCGCCTGTTCAAAATCCAGGTTAACAAATCCCTGACCACGTGCGACGGCGCTCAGCCAAAGGGTTGCAAACGCAACGCAGAAAGTTGTTTTCATAAGCGACTCACTTTTCATGTTCTGACTCCTGTTATTGTTGTTCAGTTTACGTTCAATCCAAGTTCACAAATGTGCCTTGGCCTTGGGCCTGCAACGCGCGCGCAAGAGCGGCAACCAGAATCTTGAATCTCACATTCCCACTTTTCTTTGCAACCACCAGCCGAGAAGCAAAGCGCCGAGGCCGAACAAGCCAAGCGAGGCCGGTTCAGGAACCGGAGGGGCGAATGTCCCAGGATCAAGCCATCCGGCGCTGAAACTGCGGAGGTTGGACGCAAAACCACCGATGTTCACGGTGAACAGCGCGCTGACGGCCGTGGAAGAAGGATCACCCCAAGGGGCCTGCCCATAGGATACGGTGCCGCCCCGGCTGTCCCAGGCGCGAACCTGCGCCGTGGCTCTCCCCGTTAGGGGAAGAAAGGCAATCGTCACTGAAGTTGTCGGGAAGAAGCCCGCGCCATTGCCGGTTCCGATAGTTGCTGTGGTAACGCTCGGAAACAGTTGGGCTCCGGTTGTGATACTCGTGCCAGGTGCCGCCCAGAAGCTAACCGACCACCCTTCCAAGAGGGCGCCGCTGTACATTTGCGTGCCGGCGGGAACCCCGGTCGGCGTGTTGCCCGTCTTGCCGTCGGCCCAGTCACCCCCGTAATGCACAAAGTCCGGCTCCGGGCCATAGACCGGCGCGACCAAAACTCCGGAAATGTTATTTCCGAAGGTGATCTGCCCTTGACTAAAAGCCAGGGCGGCCGATGCGGATAGCACGAGTATTGCAAGTTTCAAGGCCCTCATAGTCGTGCCTCAGCACCTGCGCGTGCAGCGCCAG
>JANOHH010000276.1:0-3351 GCA_031406395.1 Verrucomicrobiota bacterium
GCCGGCCCGCGGTCAACGAAGATCAGGGAAAAGACCGACGAAGGAAACCGCCAACGCACCCCACCATGCGCCGCCAAATCCCCTCTCTTTTCCCCCGCCGCGTAGCGGCTTCGTTCAACACAGGGACTGCGATAGCCAGCAGCACGGCGACGAGGCAGGCTGCCAAGCAGCGCAGGGCGAAGTTCTTCATGGGGATTCTCCTTCGGCGTTTCACTCGGACTTTCTAAAGGGTGATTTCGGGGCTTCACTTTCGTTGGCGCTGCGCCAGATCCGGACCTCGCGGATCCCGTTGGGATCGTCCCCGACAAGCAATCCGAGGCGACCGGTATTCCTCACGCGAGCCATGATGGTGAGGTAGTCGTTGACATAGACTTCCATCATGTCGCGGTTGAGCAGGATGCGAAATTTCTGATCCCGACCGAAATCCACGTCGCGATTCGCGCTCTGCCGCAGCGTCCACTTCATCGGTTGGGCATCCAGTTGAACTTCGCCCAAGAGGGTCTGAGTTTGTTCGAAGGCGACGCACTCGGCCGTGTCGTTTCCCTGGTTGATGACCAATCCGCGCAGGGCTGGGCCGGGCTGACCAGGGCCTGGCACACGAACACCATTTACGAAGTTGTAGGTTGGATCGGGAAAGCTTAGGGCGGGGGCCGGCTGACCTGAGTCTGGCACCCGGACAGTTCCTTCGATGACCGTGGTCTGATTGACGTCGATCTTGTCCTCGAGCCACTGGACCGGCCCCTGCCGGGGGCGCATCTTGACTGAAATTCTGGCTGCTTTGAGCTTCTCGTTGCCCGGCCACCAGACCAAACGCAAGGTTCCTTCGTCATCGACGTTGACGGCTTTCAGTGGCGCGGCGTAGATCGGGCCGCCAGAGAAGAAATGGTTCATCAATACCCCGCCGGGCGCGGTGTGAAAAAAGCGGGGAAAGTAAATACTGCCACCGAAGACATTGTGGTTTTTCTTCTGTCCCACAAACGGTCCCTTGGGACTGTCCCCCACCCCGATACGTCCTTCGCTCAGGGTGATGTAGTAGCGGGCGCCAATCTTCTGGATGCCGCCGAACTCACCGTTCATGTCACCGGGAACCGGCGGCAGTGCTTCCCAGCGGAGACCGTCCTTGGTGCGGGCAAACCCAAAACCGCAATGCGAATAGTTGACCTTGGCCGGATCGGGATCGGCGGTGAAATAGCCATACAACCAGCCGTCCTCTCCCTCGACCACGTCAATGCAATCCCAGCGTCCCTTTTGCTTGTACCAACGGGAGTCCTGAACAAAGCGCAAGCTCTCCTCCACTTTGGTCCAATGAAGCAGATCCGGTGAGGTCGCGAACATAATGTCCTGCCGGTCACCCACCCATTCGGAGTAATTGAGAATCCACAGGCCATTCTGATCAAAGGTCGGCGATTTCCAGATATGTCCCGTCCCGATCCACTGGGTGTTGGGTCGCGGTTTTACGGCGATGCCATGGTAATCCCAATGCACACCATCCCGAGACACCGCGATTTCATGGGCGTCCCATTGGCCGGGGGGGCCGGCAATATAGTACATGTGGTAAATCCCCTCGTGCCAGTAGATCCAGGTATCCCAGGCTTCGCCCACACGATGAGGTGGGGTATAAAATCCCGCCTGCACCTTGGGCGGGCGATACTCGGGGATCAGCCGGCTCGAAATCAACGCGTAGCCTTTGCCGTCGAGCACCAGCGCCCCATCCTTGATTTTGGCGGTGCCAATGAGTTGTGCGACTGGGTAATGGCCCATCACGTCTTTGGCGATTCCCTCATCGAAGGTCCAGCACCCGAGCGGCTTTGGCTCGGGGAGGATTCCCGGTTTGAGGCTGGCGATGACCTCACCGTCCAGAGCCAGGTTGTAGATCCGCGCTTCATCGATCGCCCCCTGAAGAAATCCGTAAGGCTTCATTCCGAAAATGCAGCGCAGCCCCAAATAGAGATCACAGTTTTTCGAATAGGTCTGCTGGTTGGTCGCCTCGTAGGCGGCGTAGCGTTGCCCGTCCCGCCAGATTTCGATCTGCTTGTCGCGATAGACCACCGCGATTTGAAGCCACTGGCCTGGAGTCGCGGTCTCCGGGGCGAGCATACCTTGGGCATCCTTGCCTTGTGTGCGAAGGAATACATGGCTTCCCGCCATCCATCGGTTTGTGCTCCGCTCACCGAACACGATCGCGTCGAATTCGTCACCGTCTTGAATCGCCAGCACACCTGAGCCCGCCTGGTTGAGGTTGTCCAACCGTACCCAGGCGACCAGGGTTTTGTCTTGGAGCGGGACCGGCTCGGCGCCATGGGCGACGAGACTTGCCACGACAGCCAGCAGGGGAATGGTTTTCATAAGGGTATCATGGATCAGGGATTCAATGATTAACGCCCCGTGTTTCAGGAACCAGCTTTACCATCGCTGCCGCGAATCGGGAGCCAAGCGTCAGCATTCCATCGGCGGTAAAATGTGCCGCATCGCCGTCGACCCGCGGTAGATCCACGGTTTCGACCAGCAGGCTCCGCTTGTCCTTCCGGCAGACTTCGACTTGGCACTTGCGCGCGATGTCCCCGTAAATCCACGTGTGGCTGTTAATCTGACCGATCGCAAAAGGAAGAGTCGGCACTCCCAGATCCTTCCACACCGACCGGATGAAATTGCTCAAAAGGCCTTCGTATTCGCCAGCCATCTTGCGGCTGATACCCGCTTCGGGTTCCCCCTGCATCCAGACGCAGCCGGTCAACTCCCAGGTTTTCCCTTCACGCTCCAGAACCAACACGGCATTGCGGAAGTTCGTGATCAGGTCGCGGTAGAGATTTCCCGCCTCCTGCCCATCGGTCGGCGGGTGCCAGTTGCGGCCTTTGTCGTTGTAACCGGTCAAGGCGGGAATGTAGTCCGTGTAATCCCTGCTCCGGGCGATGCCGGTCCCGCCCGCTGCATACTTGACGATTGCAATCGTTGCTCCCGGCATCGCCTGCGCCATATCATGGGCGAATCCGATTTCCGGTCCGAAGGCCCCGGAGTCGCCCACCCGCAGGGTCGTCCATAAATTGCTTTTGACCTCGGGGGTGTCGGTTCCTGGCCAATACCGGATATTAGGTTGCTGTCGGAGCGCGGCCGGGAATGGCTCCCGGCCTGCGTGGTATTGCCGGATGTGGTTGTGCCCCTCGGCATTGGACTGTCCCGCGACGATGAAAATCCGGATCGGTTGTGTCGCGGGGGATGCTTTGTTCCCGGCCGCCGCCGCGATGCCGGTGACGACAGGGGCCGCGAGGGCAAGCAGCGTGGCGACAAGTTTCATCGGGCAATTTTTCCCTCAGTAGGGATTCGATGGCATCCTATCCCAAGTCTCGATTTTGG
>JANOHH010000290.1:0-1854 GCA_031406395.1 Verrucomicrobiota bacterium
AATGAAGCTGGTTGAGTCCACGGTGACCGAGACCCTCGCATTGTTGTGCCAGAAGGCGGTGCTCGATCCGTCACCCTTTGACAAGTGGCCGCGCGAAATGCGGCTGATGATTGGCGAGGATTCACGCCGGATTACATTCACTTTTTATTACAACTGACGACTAAAACCAAAAAACGGCCGGCTCCAGGCTTGGCCAACTTGATTGAACATGGAAACTATCGTTTATGTCCTGCTGATCCTCACGTCGGTTGTGGGCCTCACGTTCATTGTGGAACGCGGTTTGGCTCTGCGGTGGAGGAAAGTAGTACCGCCGGAAATCGAATCCGCCATCGCCGCCTGCCAAACGCGCGACGACGTAGCCATGCTCGATCGGGTTTGCCAGCAGCACGCGTCGCCGCTCGGGCGTTTGCTGTTGTTGGCAATCAGTCGGTTGAACTGGCCGAAGGAGGAAAACGCCGACGCGCTGCAGACCCGCGCCCGTCATGAGATGGTCCGCTTGGAACGTGGTTTGGTGGTTCTGGAAATCATCGTCGGGATCGCGCCCTTGCTGGGCTTGGTGGGCACGATCATTGGCATGATGTCCACGTTTGAAAATGTCGGTCAAGCGGGGTTGAGCGACGCCTCCAAACTCGCGAGCGGCATAGCGCTGATTCTCAAAGCCACGCTCATCGGCCTGCTCATCGCCATTCCCGCACTGATCGCGTGGACTTATTACTCCAAGAAGGTCGAGATGCTGGCCGTGGAAATGGAAACCTTATGCGATGAATTCATGCGGCGACAGTATCGCGAAGGAAAGCCGTAGCCGATGGAAAGGCATCCAACATTGAACCTCGAACACGCAACATCCAATTGGGCTGCGGCTGCCGTTTCTTTGGCGGTCGGACTTGCCCCCATTTGTTGACATGCGCTTCGCCATTCGCAAACGCCGTTCAACGCCCACGATTATTATCGTGGCGCTGATTGATGTGTTGATCGTATTGCTGATTTTTTTGATGGTGACGACCACGTTCCGCCAACAGCCCGCACTAAAGCTCGCGCTGCCCGAATCCACCCAGGCGCAGAAGACCGGGGCCAGTGAGGACTTGCCTTTGATTGTGAGTATTGACACCCAGGGCAACTTGCGGCTGGGGGGCGAGGGTCAGGAAATCGTTGTCACCGGCGAGACCCTCCGTGCCGAACTCCAGGCGCGGGTGAAAGCCAATCCCGAACTCAAACTCGCGATTCGCGCGGATACCAAAGCGCCGTTCGGTCAGATCGTGAAAGTGATGGATGCGGCCAAAGAGGCCAAGGTAAAGATTGTCAACGCATTCATGAAGGAAGCTTCGAAGCCGTAAGGGGGTTCCCGACCCAAAGCTCCAGCCTGGAGAGGAGCTCTACCCCCGAGTTGCCGAACCAACCATTGGAAGACATTGGATATTTTGCGTTGGGCCGTACCTGAAGGGATTCTTGGATGGTAAAACCATGATCACCTTGAATTCGATCCTGGTGGCTTGTCTTTGAGGGAAGAAAAATTGCCCTCCTCACAGCACGCGACGAAACCTTCGGTCACCGACTTCAATTCCTCCCAGCGACCGCGGATATTCTTCGCTTCCTTGGGGGTGATCTGATTGTCCGCGGCGGCCCCGGCAATCACGGCAAGCAGGTCCGCGAATTCCTGAACGATTTCGTTGGTGGCGGGGATCAGGTAGTCCGGGTGCGGTTGGTGGTGTTTGGGGTTGCGGATGAAAAAGCCACCGGCCCGCTCGCAAATCCACTGCACGAGACGGGGGTCGCCGGTGCTGCGGATCAGCGCTTCAATGCGGTCGAGCGGGTTAATCGTGCCACTGCCGTCGCCTTCGTCCGGCTCGGCCCACT
>JANOHH010000422.1:0-3808 GCA_031406395.1 Verrucomicrobiota bacterium
GGATTGTGAAACGACTGCGCTCGGGAGACGCGGCGGCCAGGGACGAAGCGATCGTGGTGACGTCGGCGCGTGGCGCTACCGTGCTGCGCCTCCGCGAGATCGACTGGATCGAGGCGGCGGACAACTACGTCGAACTGCACGTCGGCAAGCTGTCTCATCTGCTCCGCGAAAAATTAAGCACACTCGAAACGCGACTCGCGCCGGAGAAATTCGTGCGCATCAGTCGTTCAACGATCATCAACGTTGAGCGCCTCAAAGAACTACAATCATTGTTTAGCGGCGCCTACACGGTGATTCTGCAAGACGGCACCCGACTGACGTTGAGCCGAAACTACCGCGACAAACTAGAGCAGCTCGGACTCGGTTAATTGGCCCCGCTGCCCGCGCTTTTTGCCACCGGATTTCCACAAGCCATCCCTCTCGGCTGGGCATTTAGGGGTAATGGGCTATTAATCACGTCAATCAAACTGATTAATTGCAATCTGTTGCAATATGTCGTCCAAAATGTACCTGACCAACCGAGTATCCATCAAAAACCTCCAGCCTGGCCTGGTTCTCATCGCTAGTCTCCTGGCTATCACTTGCGCGCATGCCACCAACAGCATCGCGCGAGCTTGGGATGAACGCGCGCTCGCGGCCATCCGCGTCGATCGGCCGCATCCACCGGCCCAAGCCCGCAACCTCTTCAGTTTTTCGGTCTGCATGCATGATGCCTGGGCGGCTTATGACCCCGTGGCGGTCGGCTACGTGTATCGCGGCAAACACTTCGCTGCCGATATCCCCGCAGCCCGGAGCAACGCGATCAGCTACGCGGTCTATCGAATGATGAAGGAACGCCACGCCTATTCCACCACCGCCGCCAGCAGTCTCGGGGCAGACGACGCCTTCATGACGGCGCTCGGCTTCGACATCAACAACCACGTCCGCGACAATTCCCCGGCCGGCGTTGGCAATAAGGTCTATGACGCTGTTTCCGCATGGTTCATCAACGATGGCTCCCGGCAGACCAATGGGACACCTTACCCTGGGAGTCCAGTCGTGGCTTACCCGGACGCTCCCGCCGCCCAAGGCGGATACGTTTTCACCAACCAGGCGCTGGCCACCAGTTTCGCCGGTATTCGTGACACGAACAACCTTCCGATCACTGACCTCAACGTTAACCACTGGCAGCGACTATTCATCCAAAACGCTACAAACCAGGCCGGGCAAGCCGAAGGCAGTCTCCAAGGTTACCTCGGTGCGCAGTGGCTCGGCGTGCGACCGTTCGCGCTGACGCGCACGGATCCGACGAAACCTTGGATCGATCCGGGAGCGCCGCCGTTTTTTGGCGGGCCGACGCATACCCAGTTTGTGAAGGAGGTTGTGGCCGTGATCACGGCGGACAGCCAATTGAGCCCGGATGACGGCTCCCCCCTCATTGATATTTCTCCCTATGGCTATGGCAATAACAGCCTTGATTTTGCCGGGGACTACGGCAACGGCGACTTGCAGATCTACGATGGACACGGCTATACCAATAACCCCATCACGGGCCAGCCGTATGCAGCCAACATGGTCAAACGCGGCGATTTCGCGCGCGTTCTCGCTGAGTTCTGGGCCGATGGCCCCAATTCTGAAACCCCGCCCGGGCATTGGAATACGCTCGCCAATTACATCGCCGACCATCCATTGACCGTGAAACGAATCGGCGGTAGCGGGCCGCTTCTCAGCGGGCCGGAAGGGCAACTCGAATGGGACGTGAAAATGTATTTCTCCCTCAATGCCGCCCTCCACGAAGCCGCGTGCGCTTGCTGGTCGGCGAAACGCGCCTATGATGGCTACCGTCCCTTCAGCGCAATTCGATACCTAGGGGGACTTGGCCAGTCCACCGACCCTGGCCTCCCGACCTATAACGCGTACGGCCTCCCACTAATTACCAACCTGATCGAATTGGTCACCGTGGACACAGTCAGTTCTGGACGCCACCCAGGCTTGACGCCTGGGAAGATCGCGCTGCGCGCCTGGCCGGGTCCACCCGCGGATCCCGTCAACCAGTACAGTGGCGTAACGTGGGTGCATGCCGATAACTGGACCACCTATCAACGAACGAGCTTTAACACGCCGGCTTTCCCGGGCTACTTTTCGGGTCATAGCACCTTTAGCCGATCCGCGGCGGAGCTGCTCACGGCCTTTACCGGATCGCCTTTCTTCCCGGGCGGCCTCGGCAGTTATACCAACTATGTGCTTGGCTTTGAAAACGGCCCGTCCCAGCCGATTACGTTGCAGTGGGCCACGTATTACGACGCTGCCGACCAGGCCGGGATTTCCCGAATCTGGGGCGGTATCCATGTTCCCATCGATAATTTGGCCGGTCGTCGCGTCGGGTCGCAGATTGGAAAAAATGTCTGGGCGCTGGCAAGGACGTATTGGGATGGCTCCGTTACCAACGCCCCGGTAACGCTCGCACTGCGGAAAGTGGACGCCAATAATGACAAGGTCCGCCACAACACGCTGCGCGGCTTCTACTACAAATTACAGTCCACCACGAATCTCAGCGCGGCATTCACGGACGAGCCCGGCGGACCCCGGCTCGCGCTCGAAGGTTCGCTCGTCACCACCAACAGCAGCAGCAGCTCACAAAAATTCTACCGCGCTGCGAGTTCGCTGGCGCCGTAAGGCACTTGCGCGCTGGCGTTCACCACCGGCAAACTCGGAAACGCATGAAAATGGCCAATCGTTTTGTTTCGCGTGCCTTCACGCTCCTCGAGCTGCTCGTGGTGGGCACCATAATCGCGATTCTCGCCGGCATGTTATTGCCGGCCCTCTCCCGGGCCAAAGGCAAAGCCCAACGCATCAAGTGCGTCAACAACCTCAAGCAAATCGGCCTCGGCCTACGGATGTGGGCCGACGACCACGACGGCAAATACCCCTGGCTGGTGGAGCGAGCCGATGGGGGCGGCAAACCCGATGGCAGTGACTACGCAACCGCGAACCTCGCGTCTGGCCCCGCGTCCAGCGCTTTTCGCCACCGGATTTGGGCAATTCCTAAAAAATACCTATGATTTTGGAGGCGGTAGTTGAACTTTGACTGGAAACCCACTCCTTTGGTATTGAGCTAATTTGGAAATCCGGATGGCTGGAACACGGTTGTTTTACTCCTGTTTTCCTGAGCTCCAGATCTAAGTCCGGACAGCGCCAATAATTCCAATCAGGGAAAGAAGAACTGCAAGTTTCCACCGTCGGTCTCTTTGGCGGGGTCGTAACCGATGAGGGTTTGCACAAGCCGGGCGTCGTTAAGTTGCTGGACCGAACCATCACCCAGCGCAACCATCCCGATATTTGCGCCATGACAGATTCCTCTCCGCCATTTGGCGGAGGCGGCACCCGTATTGGGCGAAGTCAGAATGAAACAGTTGATATTATCCGGCAGCGCTGTGAAATCAAAGCCAGTCAGATTTCGATCTATGGCCAGCATGACACGGGGTCTTTTTTCATCCGCTTCGCTGCAGAGAGCATAACTGACATTCGTCAGCGAGATAGTTGCAAAGTTGGTTGCCCAAACCCGACGCGCATCATTTGGGCAGAGCAGGATCTTGGTGGAAGCCAACTCGTTCGACACGATGGAAAACTGGAAGTTTACCTTGGCGTTGTCCGTGCCGTTTGGCATTCCGCCGCCCCGGGACTGATCCACTTTCCACGGGAATTTTCCATCGTTACTATCCGCCCAAAGCCGCAGGCCCAAACCGACCTGCTTAAGGTTATTCGCACAAGTGATCCGTTGGGCCTTGAGTTTTGCCCGACTGAGCGTCGGCAGCAACATCGCGGCAAG
>JANOHH010000451.1:0-1869 GCA_031406395.1 Verrucomicrobiota bacterium
GTTCCAGTAGATGAGTTTTTTTGGACTGATTCATATATGCCTAGCACACTAGGCATACACCTCCCCAAAAACCAGCCGAAAAACTGTATTGGAAGAATTTTGTCTCACACCCATCAACAAGACGAAAACGGGTGAACATTCGGAAGTGGCGTTTGTAAGGTGGGATGGTGGCCATGAGCCAGATCAAGTTTTGGACTTCGCGCCGTTCGGTATGTCCTTGCCAGCGAAGCAGGGTGAAATCAGTACCGAGTTCTTAATCAGCTGGGAATTCAACGCGGATTGGAACACGACACGCACCATCCCGACTGGCCGGAGTGGGAAGTGGAGACCACCTTAATGCGCCGCGAACTCCCGCGACCATCAAATTTCTCTGATCGCTTCCTGGAGTGGTAGCTCGCGCGTGAAGGTTAACCCAGCTTCCGTCCCGAGGTCGCACTGGATGCGACAAGGATTCTGGCCTTGACGCCATCGCCACCGCATTCAGTATAGGTCCTATGAAACGCGCATGGCAACATGCCTCTCACCTCTGCCCATCGCCACCAAGTCAGTTCCAATGGACCAATGACCGCGTTTGGTGGATCGCTCTGAAACTTCACGCTTGGCGATAGCCCACCCCATAAAAATATGAACAAAGCAAAGCAAACCTTGAAAGCAGTCAGCCGCAGAAACTTTTTGCAACGGGCCGGCGCGGCGGCGGGCGGCCTGCTCGCCGTCCCCTATTTCATTCCCGCCCGGGCCTTGGGGCGTGATGGCGCGGTGGCCCCCAGCGAGCGAATCGTGCTGGGCGCGATCGGCATCGGCGGCCGCGGCAGCTATGTGCTCGATTGTTTTGTCCATGAGCCGGGGGTGCAGTTTGTGGCGATCTGTGACGTGAAGTTGGAACGCCGCCTGGCGGTCAAGAAAATGGCCGATGAACTGTACGGGAACCAGGATTGTACCATGTATCGCGATTTGCGGGAGCTGCTCGCGCGCCCGGACATCGATGCGACGCTGATCGCCACCGGGCCGAACTGGCATGCCACGGCCGCGATCATGGCGGCCAACGCCGGCAAGGATGTCTATTGCGAGAAACCCAGCACGAAGAACATCGCGCAAAGTCTGGCGTTGGCGGAGGCGTTTCGCCGGACGGGCCGCGTATTCCAGGCGGGTACGCAGCGACGCAGCCTGCCCAATTTCGGGTTCGCAGCGGAACTGGCCCGGCGCGGGCAATTGGGAAAACTCCTCACGCTTCACGCGCATCCGATGGGTTTGACCACGTTGATGAGCGGCTGGCTTCCCGCCCAGGAAGAGCCGGACAAGGAAAAGGTCGATTGGGATCTGTTTCTCGGACCGGCGGCGTGGCGGCCTTACAACAAGAAACTGCTCGATGGCTTCAACTTTGAGAAAGGCGGTGGCTTCTTCGGTGCATTTGGCGGCGGCGGTTGCCTGGAATGGGGTTCGCATTGCGTGGACCTCTGCCAGTGGGCCAACAACGCCGACGATACCGCGGCGGTCGAATACTGGCCGGAAGGCAAAGAACTGCACGCACGTTACGCCAATGGCGTCAAGCTGGTCATGCGCAACGACGGCTGGCTGCCACTGGGCTCGTGCCCGGTGCGGTATGAAGGCGAGACCGGCTGGGTGGAAACCGCCGACAATGGGGAAATGGTCGCCAATCCCACCACATTAATCGCCGGGCCGCGTCCGCGCATCTCCGGTTACCCGGCGAATTTCCATGTGCGCGACTTCCTCAATTGCGTGCGGACGCGAGGCCAGACCCGCGCCAACGCCGAGACCGCCTGCTGGTCGCACATCACTTGTCACGCCGCCAACATTGCGTTGTTCCTTGGGCGCCGGGTGAAGTTCGACCCGGTGAAGTGCGAGTTTATT
>JANOHH010000461.1:0-2389 GCA_031406395.1 Verrucomicrobiota bacterium
GTCTTGGTGAACCCTTGCGTGCCGGCGACCACCGCGCTGATGACGTTGGTGCCGTGCTTGACAGCGAGGTTGGGGGTGCCGCTGCTGACGGCCAGCGTCAACGGCCCGCCGGTACCAGTGGCCAGCGTCCAGTTGTGCGCGGAGGCCGGATTCAAGTCGTCGAAAATCAGCGAACCAATTGTGCGCGCCCCATCAAGCGTGACGGTGCGGTTGGCCGCCAGGTTCAACGTGCTGAAGTCCGCCGCCGCATCCGTGCCGCCCGCGATGAGTCCGCCGCTCCAATTGTTGGCGGTCGTCCACGAGCCGCCCACAAGGTTGGTCCACACGCCGGAGCCGGCTGGAGCGCTGATCAACAATACCCCCGGCGCGCTGGTCACGCTGTTGGCCACCACGGTGTAATTGCCGACATCATTGGCGGTGACGCTGGCAATCGTGTAAGTGCCATTGGTGGCGTCGAGGATGTTGGTCGCGTTCAGTTGCCACTGGTAGCTTGATGGAACGGGGCCAATGACGGAGGCGGTGAAGCTCGCCGGCAGGCCGCTGATGATCGCGTTGGTGAGCGGGCTGAGGCTCACACTCGCCGGACCGGGGACATTGGTGCCGGTGAGGCTGAAGCTGTCCAAGCTCGCCGAGTGGAGGTTGGGATTGAACGATTGCAGGGCGTGAATGAAAACGCCGGCGTAGATCGTTGAACCGAAGTTGGGCAAATTGGTGCGGTTCACCTCCATCCAACTCACTCCATCCATCGAGATGGAACTGATGAACTGGTTGCCCATGCGTTGGAGCTTGAACCACCGATTCGCCCCGCCGAGGTTGCTGGACCAACGGTTGGCGTCGCCATTGCCTTCGCGCATTGTGTCGTCTTGGAAATACGTCCCCCCTCCAACGGAACTGAACAGGGCCGCAAAGCGCGTCGTGCCCCCATCGCCCAGCGGCTCGCCCACGGTGGTGTTGGTGGTGCCGCGCAGGATGATGCCCGCCCGCCAGTCGCTGCTCGGAGCCACGCCCTCGAGCCCGGTCACATTCGGCGTGATACTCGCCAGCCGGGCCACGAGCGTGCAGTCGCCGGTGACGCGACGGCTCAAAAGGTTCATCCCATCCCCGAGCAGAGTGAGCGAATTGTTTTGGATGCCCGCGCCGGAAGGATAGTTGTGCATCTCCAGTGGGGTCCAGGACCACGCCCCCAACGACGAGTTGGTCGTGGCAAGGCGCACCGGGGCGGAGTCAATCATGTTGGTGCCGTTGTAAACCAACCGCGCCCGCACCAGATTGGTGGGCGCAATCCAGATCATGGAATTGAAGTCGTAGGGCGCGGTGAGACTTTGACCGAGATAGTAATCCACGCCCGAACTGGGGCGGGCGTAATAGGAATAAAAATCAGTGAGATAGTATCGAACGCTGTTGATGGTCACCCCATTGGTAGCAACGGTCGCGCTGAAACCGGGATTGGCATTGGGAATCGTGGCATTGTTGGCCGGGGCCGTCAGGGCGATGGTCGGTTCGCTGCCCACCGGCACACGCGAGTAGGCGGCGGCCGGAACTTCGCTCTTGGCGATCCCGGGTCCTTCGTACGTCAGTCCCAGGCCATCCGTGTAGGCAGTTGGGTTCACCGGGTTGGCCGCGCCTTTGAAGAACTGCACGGAAAAGGAGTGTCGCCCGGCCGCGAGCGCAAAGCCGCCGCTCATGAATTGGGAAGAGTCGTGCAGGCCGTCAAAATGGATCACCGTGGTGCCGTCAATGACCAGCCTGCTGCCATCGCCGGAGTGCAGGGTGAAGGCATAGAGTCCGTCGGTGGGCACCGTGAGGTAGCCGGTGTAGGTGAAACCGTAATTGACCCGCCGCCGCCGCGCGGAGGTGTCGAGGGCACTCACCGCGCCCTGATAAATCGGCGTGAGCAAACCAAAATTCGGGAGTGCAGTCCAGTTGCCGGAACTGGCTTCGTAATATTGAAACGCCAGACCGTCCACGGTGCCGGAAACATTCGTGGCCGGGCTGAGCGTGGGAGGGCTGGGGGTGATGACGAAAATGTTGGTTTGGTAAAAGATGTCGGAGAGGGTGAGCCGGACGTACGGCGTCGCCACCGTTCCGATGTTCAGCAACTTCTGGCGCGTCTCAGGCTCATTGTCAAAAGCTGTCGCCACCACCGTTCCGGTCAGGCTGGCGTTGGTGAAAACTTCAACCTGGTAGGCAAGCTGTGGGGAACTGGACAGCGGCAATTGCCACTGCACGAGCAATTGCGTTCCCAGGACACTCGCGTTGGTGCTGCTGAGCACGATGGGATCGAACGTGGGCTGGGCCGGTTGGCCGGTCAGGGTCAGGGTGAGCGGGACATTGTTGCCCAGACTGCTGTTGGCGACTTCCGAACGGACGGCGGTGTTGCCGTCGATCA
>JANOHH010000483.1:0-2385 GCA_031406395.1 Verrucomicrobiota bacterium
GGCGCTGGCGTTGTTCTTCCATCCGCCGAAGTCGCAGCCAGGGGCCGGCGGAAGTCCCTTGGCCCATTGAACCGCCGTTCGTTTGGGTGTCGACATGAGAAAATTTGCCTGATCAACCGATTCCCGCCCGCAATGAAGACCAAACTGAATCGTCGATCGTTTCTGAAGCACACCGCCTTGACGACGGGCGTCCTGTCCGCCGTCCCGTTTAACATCCTCCACGCTGCCAATGCCGGCGACAAGATCCGGTGCGTTCAGATCGGCTGCGGTGGTCGCGGCATGAGCCACCTGAACGCCACGCTCGACGAGCACCTCATAGCCATCGTGGACGTGGACGATAAGCGGGCCGGCGTCGTGAAAAAATTGCTCACGGACAAACAACGCGACGCGGAGAAGGTGCAGGTCTTCACGGACTACCGGAAGATGTTTGACCAGATCGGTAAGCAGGTTGACGCGGTGTTTATCGCGACCCCCAACCATCAGCACGCGTTGGCGGCCATGATCGCCATGCAACTGGGCAAGAATGTCTATTGCGAGAAACCCGTATGCCATGACATTGCCGAGGCCCGCCAGTTGCGCGCGATGGCGGCCAAAACAAAAGTGGCCACCCAAATGGGCAATCAGGGTCATTGCGAGGAAGGCTATCGCAAGTTGTGTGAATACCTCTGGGCCGGGGTCATCGGGAACGTCACGGAAACTCATAGCTGGACCAACCGTGCCAATGGTGGTGAAGGCCCGCGCCCCGTGATTGAACCCGTGCCCGCTGGTTTGCACTGGCAGGAGTGGATCGGGCCGGCACCGTATCGGGAGTTTCACAGCGATATCCATCCTCACGAATGGCATGGCTGGTATGATTTTGGCAACGGCTCGATCGGGAACATGGGATGCCATGTGCTGGATGGCGTTTATTGGGCCCTCAAGGTAGGCCACCCCACCAGTATTGAAGTCGAGCAAATGCGCGGCGGCAGCCAGGAGCGTTACCCCACGGGCAGCCGGGTGCGTTGGGACGTCCCAGCCCGCGGTGACCTGCCGGCCTTGAAGGTCTATTGGTACGAAGGCCTGAACGCGGACGCCAAGGGACAACCGGAAGGGGGATTGCGCGCGGTGAAGGGGAACAATCGAAACTTTCCGCCGTTGCTGCTGGATTTGATCAAGCAATTCCCCGATGAAGAATTAGACAGTGGCGACAGCGGCACGATTTACGTCGGCGAAAAGGGTGTCATCTTCACCGGCACTTACGGCGACAAAATGCACATCCTGCCTTGGCAGAAAATGAAGGAAACGCCCGCGCCACCAACAACGCTCCCCCGGCCCAAGGGGATCTTTGTTGATTTCCTTGACGCCGTCCGGGCCGGCAAGACCGAGACTTCCGTAAGTTTTGATTACGGCACCCGGCTGACGGAATTCGCCATCCTAGGCAACCTGGCCATGCGGGCCGGTGCGAAGCAGAAAGTGATGTGGGATGGACCGAATATGAAAGTCACCAATCTCCCCGAACTAAATGCCTGGGTGAAACCCGAGTACCGGAAGGGCTGGCAGAGTTGAGTTAGCCGGATAATTCGTCTCGATTTCGGAGGGATAACCTTACTGCCAAGGCTGCGTGCCATTCCATTATTTGCTGCCGGGACGCTCTATTTGCTGAAAATCGTCTCAAACATCCTCGACTAAATCCCTCAAACGCACGCCGAGGGCTTTGGCAATCTTTACGAGTGCGCGCACGCTTGCAGCTTCTTCTCCGCGCTCCACCTCTCCGATATAAACCGGATGGAATTCGGCGTGCTCAGCCAGTTGTTCCTGGCTGAGGCCAGCCCGCTTCCGATATTTGCGGATGGATTCCCCAATTTGTTTTTGATGTGACGGCGGTTTTGCCACGCCTGCTCACCAAACCAATAACAGCGCATTCGTGACACAGTGCATAGCCCTTTATTTTCTTGACACATCCCGTTGGAATCGAATACTCTGTCCAAGTTGTAATGAGCCGTCCTGCGTTCGTTGGGTTAGGACGAAAACCTGAAGGAACTCCTGCACTATGAAGAATGCCTTAACTTGCCTGGGTCTCGCGATTTTACTACTCCCTCAACTGGCAGTCGCCCAAAACAATTTCCTCACCACGGGAACATTGATCACCGCTCGCTCCAGCCACACGGCAACGTTGCTGCCCAATGGCAAGGTGCTGGTCACAGGAGGTTACGGCACTGGCCCTCTTTCCAGCGCGGAGTTGTATGACCCGACCACAGGAATGTGGACACCGACCGGCGCGATGAGCATCGGCCGGCATTCCTACACGATGACATTGCTGCCAAATGGCAAGGTGCTCGCTGCAGGTGGTGACAACCCATTCGACCCAAATATCACCAGCGCGGAATTGTACGACTCCGCGACGGG
>JANOHH010000529.1:0-2332 GCA_031406395.1 Verrucomicrobiota bacterium
TTCATGATCCAGGGCGGCGATCCGCTCACAAAGGACGAGGCCAACCAGAGCCGCTGGGGCACGGGCGATCCCGGTTACAAGATCAAGGCTGAGTTCAATGACAAAGCCCATGTGCGTGGCGTGCTGTCCGCGGCGCGCTCCCAGGACCCGAATTCCGCCGGTTCGCAGTTTTTCATCTGCCATGGTGATCCCAGTTTTCTAAACAAGCAATACACGGCGTACGGCAAGTTGATCAAGGGCGACGACGTGCTGGAAAAGATCGCCACCACCCCCACCGCGCCGGGCGACCGGCCGCTCAAGCGGGTGGCCTTGGAAAGTGTCAAGATCGTGCCGCGCGATTCAGTGAAGTAAGCGGGCTCGATTTGCGAACCGCGAATGAGGCGTCGGCTTCATTTGCGGTTTTTGTTTGCACCATGAATTCAGTCCACAGAAGGTAGTTAACGCAAAGACGCAAAGTGGCAAAGGCGCAAGGAAGGACTGGACACCACAACCGTAAGCCATGCCTGTGTTAGCCTGGTTTTTGAAAATCGCTTTGCGTCTCTGCCCCTTTGCGTCTTTGCGTTGAGTTTGGCACTTACTTTTTAGGAATGAACCCAGGCGAACTCGCCGCCAGCCTCGTGGCGCTGGGTTGTCCACCGGAAAAATCGGTGGCAATGGCAGCGCAACTGGACAAGCGGGCCCGCCAGTTGGCGGCGGAGAAGGGCCGCAGTTACGAGGCGGCCCTGGCCCATCTGCTCGGCCTGATGCAGCAGGGCTGGGCGGCGAAGGAAAAGGGCTTCTGATTCTGCCCAGGCCGCTTTACGATTCCCGCGATGAGCCAAAGCGCAGCGAACCAGATCCGGCCCTGGAAAACCACCGGCACGAAACTGCTCGGCAATTTCAAAATCTTCACGGTCCGCTCGGACCGGAAGATTTCACCCCGCACCCAGGCGGAGCACGATTTGTTTGTGATTGATTGCGCCAACTGGGTGAACGTCGTCGCCGTGACGCCGGAGCAGCAGTTGGTGATGGTGGAGCAGTATCGGCACGGCTCGAACACGGTAGAGTTGGAAATTCCCGGCGGGATGATTGACCGGAAGGACGCGTCACCGGTGGCAGCGGGCGTGCGCGAGTTACGCGAAGAAACCGGGTACGCGGGTGAAAACGCGCGGTTGCTCGGCCAAATACTCCCGAACCCGGCCATCATGAGCAACACCTGCTACACGGTGCTCGTGGAGAATTGCCGCTGCGTTCACCCGGTCGAGTTTGATCACGGAGAAGACCTCGTTACGCGCCTGGTCCCGGTGGCGGAGATTCCCCGCCTGGTGACGGAAGGCCGGATTGGCCACTCGCTCGTCGTGGTGGCGCTGTATCACTTTGACCTCTGGCAGCGGCAGATGAAAGTTGGAAGTGCCTGAGTCAGCCAGAACGACGAGCCCCGCCATCAACTGGGTGGATAGCCCGCCGCCAGACAATGCAAAAGCCCAGCCTTGTTCCCGCCCGATTCTTTGTTACCGTTCCCGACCTTTGTGAGTATTACGGAAGAAATCCAAAAACGGCGCACGTTCGCTATCATCTCGCATCCAGACGCGGGTAAAACCACGTTGACGGAAAAGCTGCTGCTGTACGGCGGCGCCGTGCAGCTCGCCGGGTCGGTCACGGCGCGCAAAAACCAACGCGCCACGACCTCCGACTGGATGGAACTGGAAAAAAAGCGCGGCATCTCGATCAGTTCCACGGTGTTGCAGTTCGATTACAACGGTTACCGCCTCAACCTGCTCGATACGCCCGGCCACAAGGATTTTTCCGAGGACACCTACCGCGTGCTCACCGCAGTGGATGCCGTCGTGATGGTGATTGATTCCGCGAAGGGCATTGAACCGCAAACGCGCAAACTGTTCGAAGTCTGCCGCCAACGCGGCGTGCCAATCTTCACCTTCATGAACAAGTGCGATCGCCCAATGAAAGATCCGCTCGCCTTGCTCGATGAACTCGAGCGCGTCCTCGGTATCGGCGCGTTCCCGGTGAACTGGCCGATCGGCAGCGGGGCCGATTTTCGCGGCGTGTATGACCGGCAGACGAAGCAGATGCATCTGTTCGAGCGCACGGTCGGCGGCAAATATCGCGCTCCGGTTTCGGTCGGCGGTCTGCACGATCCCGAGGTGCGCGGCCAGCTCGATGAGGCGACCAATCTCACGACACCCAACAATCCGCGCGGCAGCCTTGATACCCCCACGAGCGGCACGCTGCGCAGCAAAATTCTGCCTTTCCCATCGAGTAAGGATGCCACCGAGTCGCCGGACACAGGCTCAGGCTATCGCGTGGGGCAGAAGGTGCAGCATGGCAAATTTGG
>JANOHH010000549.1:0-2928 GCA_031406395.1 Verrucomicrobiota bacterium
CCAGTTGCGGTGCGCACGGAGTGACGCGCCCGACCGCTCGGCCTCGCTGCGGGCAGGAGCATCGAAACGGAAGGGAACTTTTCGGTCGTCGTACCAGGAATTGAAAACCGAAAACCGAAATCCAAACGTTGTGGTATGAAAATCAAACTCCCCGCCCTGCTGCTTTATTTTATGTTCCTTGGTCGCGGGGTGCCGGCCCAAGGCACGGCGTTCACCTACCAGGGAACTTTGAACGACGGGGTCGCGTCGGCCAACGGCAGCTATGACCTGCGCTTCGCGATCTATGCCGCTGCCAGCACGGGCAACCCGCAGGCTGGCCCGTTGACCAACGCGGCCACCCTCGTGAGCAACGGCCGGTTCACCGTCACGCTCGACTTCGGGGCGGCGGTTTTTCCCGGCGCGGATCGCTGGCTGGAAATTGCCGTGCGGACGAATGGCGGCGCGGAGTTCACCCCACTGGCGCCCCGCCAACCCATCACCGCCGCGCCCTATGCCATCACGGCGGGCACCGTTACCGGCCCGATCCCGGGCACGGCCATTTTGCCGGGCACCCTCACCGGCGCGCAACTGGCCAGCGGCAGCCTCACGGCGCTCCAACTGGCGAGTAACTCCATCACGGCCGGCCAACTGGCGCCGGGCGCCGCGGCCGCAAATCTCAACGCCGCCGGCCAAAGCGTGGGCGGGCGCACCCCGCCGGTAACGCGGCTCATCGCCGACCTGAAATCGCAGGGGCTTTTTTCCAACCTGGTGTTTTTGCAGGTTTACGGCCGCGCTGCCCAGGACGCCAGCAACTCGCTCACCCTGCGCGGGCCGCGGCAAGCCCTCAGCGGCGGCACCAATTATACCTTTGGCCTTTCGCGGACGGAAACCAACACGACCAACACCGTGATTCTGCTCCCCAACCCTGTGGCCAGCGTGACCTTGTTCACGGCGATGGCGGGAACGAGTCTCCCGGCGAACGGTTTGGAAGGAAATATTCTGAGCGTCCATTCGCCGGGCGACTGGCCGTGGCCCTCCCTGGTGCGGCTCTACCAAAGTGGCGGCAACTTCCTGACGGGCCAGACCGCCGGCGGGGGCGGCCAGGCGTTTTGGTCGCCGCCCACCAGTGTTGCGCCCTATCTGGTCACGCCGCACACCTACGCGCTCGCGCTCGATGGGGGCGGCCACTCGGTGTCACTCGCGGTGGACGGCGTCGTCACCCCCGCCGCCACTTATGCCCATGGCGATTCCGCCGGGATGACCGCCGTTGACTTCGGGGCCGGCCGCACCACGGCGGATACGAACTTGAAGGGCACATACGCGCTGCAAGCCGTCTGGAATCGCGCGCTCGCCGCGAACGAGTTGGGGGCCGTGGATGCCCTCGTCCGCCGCACCCTTCTGCCCGCGAACAACCTGGTCTTTGAAGGCGACAGTCTCACCGACACGTTTGTCAACGGGATCACCTTCTGGCAGCAGTTGTTGGGCGCCGGCTCGGATTGGAGTCTCAGCGGCAACCCGGTGAGCATCGCCACGGGCGGACATTCGACCAGCAATGTCACCAACGATTGGCCCGCGCAAATGCTGCCCTATGCGCCGGCGGGCAACATTGAACGCGGCCTCCTGGTGCTGTGGCTGGGAGAAAACGACGTGGGCAACTATTCCACCGCCGCCCGTTCGAACGCCGAAATCTTCGCGAACCTTCGTCACCTGTGGGCGCAGGCCAAGGCAGCGGGATACGAGGTGGTGGCCGTGACCCTGTTCCGCCTCTCGTCCGTCGGCCGGCTGCGGACCGATTGTGAAGGCGACATCCTGGCGCTCAACGACCTGATCCGCGCCGATCGCGGCGTCCATTACGACTACCTGGTGGATGTGGAAACCGCCATGACTGCGGCCGCGGGGGTGGGGTACTGGACGAATGCCGCTTACTTTCCGGACGAAGTCCATCCGACGACGGCCGCGTCGCGCAACGTGATCCTCGGAGCGTTCAAGCCGCTCGGGCGCGTCATTTTTCCCTGATTGCCGGCCCAAACGGGTTGTCCGGCTGGTCTGTCCGCCGCCGCGGCATTGCTGCTCCCGTCCGTGTTCGCTTGGGCATGTCCGTTTTTGGGTTTTGAGGATGGCACTTGAAAACCGGCTTGGTTGCGATACGGTTTCAACTATGGCAAGCGTAACCCTCAAAGACCTGCCCCCGGACCTACTTGAGACGTTGCGGGGAGAGGCAGAAGCAAATCATCGGAGCATGGCCGGCGAAATCATGGCCCGGCTGCAACGCAGCTTGGACGCAGAGCGCGCCACGCGACGGGATCAAACCTGGATCAATGAGGCTTTGGAGAGCGGGCCGGAGGCAGGTTTCAGCCGGCAGAAGTTTAGTGACGCGGTGCAACTGGGCCTAGCCAACGCGAAACGGAAAGCGGCTTGACGCGACTCGCCACCCGCCCCCAGTTCTACCGGGAAGTAGCGCAGGAAATTGAATACCTGGCCACCAAAGCCGGTGCGGACACGGCCTTGCGCTGGGCTGAAGCTTTGGACCGGACGATTCAAACCCTGGCCGATCACCCCGAGCTGGGCCGGTCCCGGCCCGATCTTCAGCCGGACGGGGTGCGCTCTTGGCGGTTGCAAAGTTTTCGCCGTTGGCTGGTTTTTTATGCCGTGCGGGAAAAGACCGTTGTCCTATTGCGAGTGCGCTACGGCATGATGGATTTGCCGGCCCTCAACTTTGAAAGCTAAAACACCCGTCTGGCAAGTGACCCGCCTGGCATCGTGCGGCGGATAAAACTCCGGAACGGCAACGACCGCACCGACTCCGCAACGTGTCCCCTCGCGGCGACGGCCTGCAAGCCTTGACGTTCCGCCAACCGGAAGCAAACGATCTCCGTTGCCGCTCCGACGATGGAGTTCTGGCCTTTGCGGGTCGAAAAAGAACGTCATTTCGTCCGCGCGACCATCCTG
>JANOHH010000560.1:0-6130 GCA_031406395.1 Verrucomicrobiota bacterium
GGTGGGAGCAGCAGCCTGCACATGGTTTCCACCACAGGTGCAAGCTCTACCGGCACCAGCTATGTGCGCCAAGGCTTCACGAATTCCTACCAATCCACAAATACCTGGGGAAACACCGTCACGATTAACACCGCGAATACAGATCCTATCGTTTTGACCTACTGGTATTTGCCTGGCCCAACTTCCCGCAACGTGCGCCTGCAATTGGGCAGCGGATTGAACAGCACCCCGGGCGGCATCCCCGCCACGCCCACCTGGATCTATGCGAGGGCGACCGGGAAAGCCAATGCCAATAGTCGGCTGTATATTTACACCTCCGGTGCCGGCGAGTGCTTTGTGGATGACATCAAGTTGGTGGCGGGACCGGATCCGGACAACGGTCCAAACCTGCTGCAAAATGGCGGGTTCGAATCGCCTCTTGCCGGGACCTGGACGAATTCGCCGGATTTCGCGGGCTCGACCCTCAGTTCGACGGTGGCCCATTCCGGCAACAGCAGCTTGCGCCTTATCGCTACTGCAGGCGGTGGCGGTAACAACGATTCCGTGCAACAGACCATCACGCCCGCGCTGGTCAACAGCAACACGTACACCGTTAGCTATTGGTATTTGCCCACGACCCAGAACCGCACCCTGACCGTTAAGCTTGATGGCAACCTGCTGCAAAGCACACCGGATCTGGATCTGCCCGGCGTGACCCGGAAACTCGACACGACGCAGGCTAACCTGAGCGATTACCGGGCTTGGTTTTGTCTGCACGCGGTCCAGTCCCAGCGGCAGCTGTTCGAAGTGCTTTCTCAATTCTGGGAAAACCATTTTGTCACCCAGCAATCCAAAAGCGTGGAGTATTTGAGCGGACAGGGTTACGACGGCACCACAGCCGGATGGCTCGCGACGGATTGGGAGTTCCGCGAAATGACCAAGTGGCGTAACGCACTCTTAAACCCCAACTGCACTTTCTACGACCTGCTTAGAATCAGTTGTGAAAGCCCAGCGATGATCGTTTATCTCGATTCGGCCGGCAGCCGCGGAAGCGGCAACAACATTGCCAACGAAAACTACGCCCGCGAATTGCTGGAGTTGTTCACCTTCGGGGTGGACAATGGCTACGATCAAAACGACATCGTTCTCATGTCGCGCGCCTGGACCGGCTGGTCGGTCGAAATTGTGGACCCACCCAATGCCGGAAACCCTTTCGCTCCCCAGTCTCTTACCTATTACCCCGGAACCAATAGCACTTCGCGCGCGAATACGATCGGCACCTGGGCGTTCAATTTCAAATCGGCCAACCACGGCACAAACCGCGGCGCGATTTTCGGCGGCAAGACGGTACCGGCTCGATTCGGCCCCCCGTGGGCCGGCACACCCTATCAGATTGCTTTGCCCGCAAGGGGAGCGGTCACCAATGGCATTGAGGACGGCTACGATGTCATCGCCAAACTGGCGAACCTACCCTTCACGTCCGAATTCATGAGCGTCAAGCTTTGTCGGCTGTTTGTTCATGACGATTTCCCCAATCCCACCACGATCGCCGATCAACCCGCGTACGCTTTCTACGATTATACGAACCCCAACCATTCCGAGGAAGCCGAATTGGTTCATCAATGCATGTTGGCTTGGGAGAGCAGCAACCCCAAAGGAAACATCCGAGCCGTGCTCAACACCATCTTCAGTTCTCAGCTGTTCCGCAGCCACGCTGCTGCGGCGCAGAAGATCAAGACGCCGTTTGAATTCGTCGCCAGCAGCCTCCGGGCGCTCCGTTCCGTAAACCCAGACGGCACGGCCACAGCGACCACGGACGGCCTCGCCACTTCCTTCTCCGATCCGATGAACCGTATGGGGGGCATGCTGCTGTTCGATCGCGCCGCCCCGGATGGTTACCCGGAAAATGGCGTACCCTGGATCAGCGCAGGCACATTGGTGGAACGCATTCGCTTCGTTCAGGCATTCCTCAACTCCGGCACGGGAGACGATGCGGGCAATAACATTAGTGATCCTGTGGCGCTGCTCAAAAAGAAGCTGCCCGCCGGAAGTTGGAACAGCGCCGCCGACGTGGCCGATTATTTCCTTGGCATCCTTTACCCAAGTGAAGGCATGGGAAATCTCTCGCTCTATCGGGGCGCCGCGGTCAGTTTCCTCAATACCTCCGATGATGGTGTTACACCGTCGGCCTTTAGCAGTCAGTCGAACTCCAGCACAACGTACGACACCCGCGTCCGCGGCATGGTCGCGATGCTGATGGCCTTTCAACGCTTTCAGGAACAATAAATCTATGCGCAACTTCAACGTCCTTTCTCGCCGGTCGTTCCTCGACCGCTCGCTCAAGACCAGCCTCGGCGTGGCCCTGTCAACATTGGTGGATATCCCGTTCGTGGTGAAACGCGCCCTGGCCGAAGGCAATATCGGCCTGAACAAAAAGAAAGTCCTCTTCGTCTGGCTGCGATTCGGCAACGACGGGCTTAACAATATCATTCCCATTCAAGATCCGGAATACGCTGCCATTCGCTCGACCATCGAGATTCCGAAGGACTCGATCGATTACTCCCTGACCGGTTCGTGTGATTACCCGACCAGTTCCCCGCTTGTTGGAGATCCGGCCTTCAACACCTACTGGTATAACAAGGGCATCCGACTCGGGAATGGCTTTGCCGCGCTGCATCCCGCCTTGAAGTTTTTGGCCCCGGTTTATAACGACGGCGATCTAGCCCTAATTCATCGCGTCGCCTACCCCAAACAATCGCGTTCCCATTTCGACTCGCAAAACTATTGGGAGAACGGAAACCCAAACAACAATTTGTCCAAGGATGGTATTTTTTACCGCGCCATCATGGAATCCGGCCTGGCCAATACTTCGCCGCTCACCGGCATTTCCATCCAATCGGCTCTGCCCCTCATTCTCCGCGGCTCGCAGGCGGCCATGACGAACTTGACGAGTCCCACCCGCTATGACCTGCTCGGCGTTCCGACCCCTGCTGGCGATAATAAGGCGTTCAACGCCATGGCGGGTGGTAATTACTATCCGTTCCCCGAAAAGCGATCTCGCGACCTACTTGAGTTGCAGTATCAGAACATGAGCAACACCTTGCGCATTTTTGGGGGCATTGATTTCTCCGAAGGAGGCAACACTTTCCGCGACAACACCAACACCGACGGCGACACCGAGCCCTACTATCTATTCCCCACCACCAACGCAAAGAACGGCGGCTACCCCCTGCATGCCGCCGATGCGGACCCGGCAAAAGATCGAACGAAAAAGTACGTCGTCCCCGTGAACCAATACGGCTTCTTCAACAATCTCAAAGCCGCCGCGATGATTTTGAATAAGACCGACGCGATAATCGCGGGCACGGAACTCGGGGGCTTCGACACCCACCAGATACAAGGAGGCGCCACAGGTAACCACGCCAATCTGCTGCAAACCGTCGGCTGGTCCATGTATGCCTTGCAAAAATATTTCACGCAGTACGCCGAGAAAGCCCTTTGGAAGGATGTGGTCGTGGTGGCTTTCTCTGAATTCGGACGCACCTCGGTCGAGAACTCTGATGCCGGCACAGACCACGCCGAAGCGGGAGTCATGTATGTTGCGGGCGGTGGCATTAAGGGTTTCGGTCAGGGGAATGCTTCCGGCGTGTTCGGTTGCAGTCCCTCAGAGAGCATTCCATGGGTTCCCGCGCCCGACCTCATCACTGCGGGTAAGAATCGGACCAATTCCCTCGGCACCTGCAATACGATGTATGCCGCGGGGGTACCATTTTCAGGCAACGGGATGCCCACGGCGGCCGGGTACCTTCGCCGCTCGACGGATTACCGTTCCGTCCTCGGCGAAATCATCCGCAAGCATCTCGGGGCGACGCAAAATCAACTGAGCCGCATCATTCCGGGTTACGGCAATCCGGGTGAGAACCTGCTCGCAGGTGGCACCTCCAGCGTGGATGGCGTTCAAATCCTGGGTGAGCTTGGCATTCTATAACGATCCTTTTTTCAATATGGCCTGCTGTGGATCTCCTAGACGTTTCCGCAGCACCATGAAAGCAGTCCTTTCGCTACTGCTCGGTGGTTGCGTCATCCGGGCCGATGCCGCTTCGATCACGAACAACTCCTCCGCGGACACGTCGTTGCTCGAGATCGAACCATCGCACAACAACGGCGGCCAGTCTGTCGTCATCTCCGGCCACATCCAGAATCCGTTTCTGACGCGCGGACTCTACCGCTTTGATCTTGCCAGCCTCCCGACCAACACCTTGATCCAGTCAGTCGTGCTCGAGCTCACCGTCACGGCCCAACCGGGCGATGGGCTCGCGAATTCAGCCTTCGGCCTGCACCGGATGTTGCGCCCATGGGGGGAAGGCGACAAAGTCCCCATTATTCGTCCCGGCCAGGGGTTACCCGCCACCGCAGGGGAAGCCACTTGGTCGCACAGCTTTTACCCGACGAACGCTTGGGCGGCGCCGGGCGGCGCGCCAGACGTGGACTTCGTAAGTGCGGAAAGTTCATTTCAATTTATCTACGGAGCCGTCGAGACGTACCGCTTCGAGTCCACGCCGGAACTGGTCGCGGACGTGCAGGGTTGGGTGAACGACCCAGCTTCCAGCTTTGGGTGGCTGCTGATCTGCAACGACGAGGTCACCCCGTTCACCGCCCGACATTTTGGATCGCGCGAGAATCCTGGCTACCATCCCAATCTGGAGCTTCAATTCCTCGTCCCGCCGCGCATCGAATCCGCACAACGCCTAGGCGACGCGTTCCAACTTAGCTTCACCACCTGGCCCGGCCAGAGCTACGCCGTAGAATTTCGTGCCGGCCTCGCCGCCGGCCCATGGCAACTGCTAACCAACACCGGCCTCGCCACGAACATGACGCAGCGAGTGGTCGCCGATTCCCTTCTCGCGCCACAACGCTTCTATCGCGTCGTGCCGTTTTGACGAGCGAGGATATCTCGAGTCCAAGGTTAGTCGGGATGATCCTGCGCACTCCCCCGATCGCAGCTGACGGGGTCCAGCTTTCAGATTCAGATTGAATGGGCTTGTCTTTGCCGGCTGCAGGCCAAGACTGGCCGGCGAAATCAAACATGGCGAAGGATTTGAGAACAACAGCGGAAGAGTTGGGGCTGGAAAAGTTCCAACGTCATATCTTTCTCTGCGCCGACCCAACCGAGGCCAAATGTTGCCCGAAGGAACTGGGGCTTGCCTCTTGGGAATTCTTAAAGCGTCGCTTGAAGGAGCTCGGCCTCGTCGGCCCTGAACCATTCGTCTTCCGAACCAAAGCCAACTGCCTCCGGGTCTGCTTGCGTGGGCCGATCGCCGTGGTCTATCCTGAAGGCGTCTGGTACCACTCCTGTTCACCTGCAGTCCTGGAGCGCATCATTCAGGAACATCTCATCCGTGGAAAAACGGTTGCGGCCTTTGCTTTCACCAAAAATCCGCTTGTTTAAAATCAGTGTTTTTGCTCCTCGACACCTCACCGGCAGCGTGGTAGAAACTACTTGTCCCACGGGCAATTTATGGCGCGTCTCCTGAGAAAAGATGGGGCGGGTAAAGCTGAGGTCTTAGAGTTAAATCTTGGACTTAATTGCTTTGGGCGCGATCCGGCAAACCACTTCGCCATCAACCACTCCACAGTATCCGCCCACCACTGCGACATCACCTTGACTGCTGAAGCCGTCCTGCTGCGTGATTGCGATTCGACCAACGGCACATTTCTCAATGGTCAGCCCGTGCAGCAAGCCGTCCTTGCTGCCGGCCAAACCTTGCGACTAGGCGATATTGAGTTCCTAGTCGAAACGACTGACGTCAACATTGCCATTCCAAAAATTGAGCGCCCGCGCCCTGCCCCACCGGTCGTGCTACCCAGCGGCGCGATGCTTTGCCCGCGTCATGCCGAAGCCCGCGTCACGCACCGCTGCACCCATTGTCATTCCGTCCTGTGCGACACCTGCGTGACCCGAATGCGCCGCCTCGGCGGCAAGACGCTCAAACTCTGTGCCCTCTGCAGCCATCCCGTTGAGATGATCGTTCCCGAAAAGGCAAAAAAGAAATCCTTCTTCGCCAAACTCACCGCCACGATCAAACTTCCCTTTCTGCGATCCAAGCGCGAGGGATGAGCAAATTAGCTGCTAGCCTTCACAACCCTACCA
>JANOHH010000603.1:0-7770 GCA_031406395.1 Verrucomicrobiota bacterium
CTGGAATTCAACGGGATCTTCGACGGTGACGATGTTGAAGATCGGATTATTGAGTTCGTTCAGCGCGGAATAAAGGGTCGTGGTCTTGCCGGATCCGGTCGGGCCGGTGACCAGGATCAGACCATGCGGGGCGTCCACGGCGATCTTGAATTGCCGGAAGGTGTCCTGGTCCAGGCCGAGTTTGTCGAGGCTGGCGGAGAGGTTCGACTTGTCGAGCACGCGGAGCACGATCTTCTCGCCATGCACCGTCGGCATGACGGAGACGCGCAAATCGAAGTCTTTGCCCCCGACCTTAACGCGCATGCGACCGTCCTGCGGCAGTCGCCGCTCGGCAATGTCGAGGCTGGACATGATCTTGAAACGCGAAGCCAGCGCCAATTGCATTTGTTTGGGCGGCGGAGTGGCATCGGCCAGCACGCCATCAATGCGGTAGCGGAGGCGCAGACCTTTTTCAAAGGGTTCAATGTGAATGTCGCTCGCGCGGTCTTTGATGGCTTGGACGAGAATGATGTTGGCCAACTTGATGACCGGGGCTTCGTCGCCCGCAGCCGCAAGTTGGTCGATATTGACCTCTTCGCTAGCTTCCTTGACGGTTTCAACCTCCTCATCGCCGTTTCTTTTTTGGGCATCGAGGATGATGTCCTCCATGCGGCCACCTTTGGCGGCGTCATGGTTATTGAGCTTGTCGGTGATCGCCTTTTCAGAGGCGATCATGGTGGAGACTTCGAGCTTGGTGATGCGCTTAACGTCATCCACGGCGAGGACATTGAGCGGGTCCGCCATCGCGAGGAACAGCTTGTTCTCCAGACGCGAAACGGGGATGACCTTGTGATTCAGCGCAATTTCGCGAGGCAATAGGTCAGCTACCTCTGGCACGATGCTGATACGGCCAAGGTTGATGGGCGGAACATTCAGGACGCGGCCCATCGAAACGGTGAGGTCCTGTTCGCTAACGTGCGATTTCTCGATGACGAGCTTGATAAAGCGCGTGCCCTCGCGCTTTTGTTGTTCGAGCAGCTCTTCGACCTGCTGGTTCGTGAGCAAGCCGTCCTCGATGAGGGCGTCGGCGATACGTTCACCAAATGTTTTTACGGGAGGCATGGTTTAGCGAAAAACTTTGCGGAGGTTTTTGACGAGGTCCACGGGTGGAACGAGATACCAGATCAACCGGTTATTTGTGGCTTCGGCGAGCTCCTTGGCCACCTGCTGGTTAAACGGATTCGCCGTGGCGACGAGAACCGACTTGCTCATCCGATCAAACGGCAGCACGGACCAGCGTCGGCAGGTGTCCGCCGGAAAGCTGCGCGCCAACTCAATGTCCAGGTCGTATTTTTCCAGTGGTAAAAACGCTAGACGGGTGCGATCGCTTAATAGTTTCAGCGCCGCGTCAATCTGGATAAGGGCTTTATCGGCGATCACCTGGATAAAAGGTTCGTTCACATCGGTGGGCGGCAATGAAAGGTCCGGCGTGTGCCAGTAGTGATCGAAGTCCGCGGGCGCAAGAATCTTACCATCGACGAATATCTTGTGCATCTGTTTGCGACCGTCGTCCACGGTGGCGGTGGATTTGATCCCGGGCTTGCGGAACGAGTTGGTACTGGTCTCCCCAGATTTCCAGATAGCGGTATCCGTGAGACCGGGTTGATTACCGGGGTTGGCTTTGCTTTCGATCTCCTTGAGCGCTGCCTGCACTTCCGGATCGTCGGGCTGACGTTGAAGGATGGTTTCATACTCAAGTATGGCCGAGGAAAATTGACCCATCTGCACGTACGCGTGCGCAATGCGCTTGGACGTGTTGATAGCATCCGGCTCGCGCCCCAATTTACTGTAGGCTTCCTTGAGAATTTCCAGCGATTGATAGTCAAATGGCTGGGTTTGGGTGATGACCTCAAACATCTCGACCGTCTGGGCCAACTGCGCCTCTTCTTCCTGCGTCATTGTTGTTGCCATGTGTGAACTTAGCTGCCCCGCCAAACACTAAAACGACTGGAACAACTCGGCCGGGCACTTTCATCTAGCAATCCGCTCGCCACGTTCCATGAACCAAGACTTGCCTTGGCACTTCACTTTTTGGGCCGCTTGGCTTCACAAGACGGAGACACCGGTTGTCCTGTTCTGGCACGGCGGGGGGACCTTTTCCTGTCGCCCATGCTACCGCAATGAGAACAGCCCTGTTTGGCTTCCAGCTGCTCGCGACGGCGTTGCCCGCGGCTGATTCTCTCGATAACATTTAGGCGCTCTACGAACGGTTGATTGTCAGCTCATTCGTCTCGGCCCCCTTCCCCCCATCCCACTCAGGCGTCCGGACACCAATATCAAAGCACGGTTTATCCGGCACCTAAACATTTCTCCGACCGCACGGTCGCCATCTTCATACCGAAAGGCTCTCGGGAAACCAGGCGCGCGGACTTTGTCGTTTATTTCCACGGTTGGCAGAACGCCGTGGCGGACCCGTTGCATCAGTACGAACTCATTGAGCAGGTCCGTCGCTAGCAATCGTAACGCCGTGCTGGTGATACCAGAGGGTCCGCAGAATGCACCTGACCCCGCCGGGGGCAAATTGGAAGACAAACGGATTCCCCCGATTCATGGATGAAACCTTGGCCACGCCGGGCAGCAAGCCGGTTTCGCGCAAACTAACTTCACCGCCGGCGGCATTATCCTTTCCGGCCACAACGGTGGCTATCGGGTGATGGCGGCCATTCTGGATCGCGGCGGACTGACTTCGCAGGTGAAAGAGGTCTGGCTCTTCGACGCCCTCTATTCCCAAGCGGACAAGTTCCAGGCGTGGTCAGAGAAACAGGGCGGTCGCTTCGTCAACATTTACAGGGACAACGGAGGCACGAAAGGCCGATCCGAGGAAATGATATGCGACGTGAAACACCACGGGGTAAATTTCTTGGCGACCACGGACCTCGCCGTCTGCCGAGGAGAATTAACGACGAACAAACTGGTTTTTCTTCACACCGAATTGGAGCAAAACGAGGTTTTGGCGGAGAGGAAAGCCTTTTGCCAGTTCTCGCAAACGAGTTTCCTTGAGAAAATCGTCAGGGATTGAGCGGTGCGCGCATTTCACAACCGCACTCCCTGCGGTTAAGGTTGGCTCGTGATTTTCTGCCAGTTGCGGCCCTGGGCGCTGGCGTAGATGGCGAAGGCCTTCTCGTTCTGAATCAACACCGCTCGAACCACGCTTGAATTGTCCGCGTAACCCAAGCTCAACACGCTGTCCGGGATGATCCCTACCTTTTTGTGCGCGTACACCAAGGCGAATACCCCCTGTGCCAGTGCCGAATACGGCAGCTCCTTATAAGCCCCCTCGAGCGCGTCCTCAATGGCGTCGGCTAGGAATTCCAACTGATCCACGAGGTGCGGAAACAGCGGAGCGTTGATCTGGGTGAATTCCAGTTTCCATTGCGGCAGTTGGCGCAACACCTTCTCGGCCACCACAGGTGTGATGCTCGCGGCCCCGTTGTTTACAAAATTAGCGATCTCCGGCATGGGTGAAGCCTAGTGAAGCCTCGCGCGGAGTAAAAGAGAAATTGCGGACTCAATCCCTCCTCCGACGCCCAAGCCCCGACCGGATGATCGATTGCTATTTTACCGTGGCCGTTTTCTTCGAGGGGTCACGGAAGAAGATCGCGAACACCACCAACACCGCTAACGCGCCCCACGCCGGATAAATCCAGATGCCGTACCAGTCATGGGCAATCGCGCCGCCTGGCTGCGCAAGGGTGTGGAACGCTTGCGATTTGCCCGCCAGGGTGCTGCCGACGAAATTGCCAACGCCCCAGAGAATGAAGGCAATGAAGCCTTGGGCCGCGCCGCGCATGCGCTCGTTCGCCTCATCATCCACATAAAGCTGGCCGGCGATGAAGAGAAAATCGTAACACACACCATGCAACAGAATGGCGGCGAAGATCAGCACGGTTCCCATTTCGACCTGGTTCACGCTGGCGGCGAGCAAGAAGTAGCGGATCACCCAGGCGAGAATGCCGATGAAAATTGTCTTCTTGTACCCAAGGCTTCGCAGCATCAACGGCAGCAGGATCAGGAAGAGGACATCTGACACTTGGGCGAGGGACATTTTTGCCGCCGTATATTTCCAACCCAGCTCGGTGATATACATGTTCATGTTCACGAAATAGAAATAGAGGGGGATGCAGATGAGAAACATGCACGCGATGAAGATGGCGAAGGAGGGCTTTTTCAACAGCGCCAGAGCGTCAAGGCCGAGGATTTCGCCCAAACGAACGTCTTTGCCGGTCTTCTTCGGCGGGGTGTGCGGCAGCGTCAATGAGAACAATCCCAGCGCGATGGAAACCCCGCCGGCCAGATAAAACTGCACCGCGGATTGCTCGCCCTTGAGCACCAAACTGAGCGTGACGCCGCCCGCGATCCAGCCGACGGCGGAGAGTGTTTTGACGAGCGGGAAGTCGCGTTTTGGGTTGGCCAGATGGTGCAGCGAGAGCGAATTGCCGAGTGCCAACGTGGGTGCATACGAAGCGCAGTAAATAATCAGCACCGGATAAAATGCGCCAAACGTCGTCAGCTTCGGCAGCGCGAACATCAATGCGCCGCCGACAATGCCAAGCAATGCGAGCAATTTCTCCGAGGCAAAATAGCGGTCGGCGATCAAGCCTACGAAAAATGGGGAGATCATCGCCCCAATGGCGAACGCGCCATAGGCAAGCCCAATCTGTCCGCCCTCAAAACCCAACGTCTTCCCGAGATACGTGGCCATGCTCACGTACCACGACCCCCAGATGAAGTATTGGAGAAACATGAAGATGCTGAGTTTGATTTTGAGCGTGGATTGCATGCGTAATGGGCTGGTGCTGATGAGACCTATAGCGAAGTCTTGCCGCTGGGAAAAGCGGAATCTGCCTGACGAATCATTTCAGTGATGGCTACTGGTCCGAACGGCCCGCAAATTCCGCCAACATGACGGCTATCCGGTCAATCACCTCCCGCGCGCTGTGCTCCGCATCCGGCGCGGCGTAGCGGTTCAACATGATGCAAAAAATCAAGCGCTCGCCCGATACCGTGGTAACATGGCCGGAAAGCGAGTTGGCCCAGCGCAAGGTGCCCGTCTTGGCGCGCACGTTACCGGCGGCGGACGTCTCTTTCATCCGGTTGCGCAACGTGCCGTCCACGCCCGCAATCGGCAGCGCGTTCAGGTAAGCCTCGGCTTCCGCGTGATGGTTCATGAACTGGAGCAACGCGATGGTAGCGTTGGGCGTGGTGAGATTGTTGCGCGAAAGACCGGAGCCTTCGTCGAATCGCACATCGCCCGGTGGCACGCCCACTTTGGCCAGAAACTTTTCCAACTCGCGAATGCCGGCGTCTTCGGAAGTGCCCGGAGCATCGCTCCTCGCCGCCAGCGCCCCGAGGTGAGCCAGGATTAAAGCGGCATAAAGATTCTGCGACGGCTTCTGCACTTCGCGGACCAGGTCACGCAGCGGCAGGGAATTGACCGAACCCAACTCAACCAGCCGGCAGAGGTCGGGCGGGCGGTTTCGCCGACGCGTTGAACCCGCTGACGGTGCGGGTCTTGCCGTCCACTTTGACGCCGTGGCGGGCGAGGGCTTCTTTGAAGAAAGTGACGAACAGCCCGGCGGGATTGGTCATTGTCACTTCGTCGGTGTAGTTGGTGTCGCTGAGCGGCATCTGGCCGGTGACGTAAATGACATTCTGCCCGAGGGGACGATAGCAATTGAGGTCGCGTTTGCCCCCGGCGCCAATGGTCTGCGTGTGATTGCTCAAGACCACGTAGCGCGTCGCGGGCGAGAGCGAGAGCCAACACGGCGCTCCGCTGGTTGGACTTGGCCGCACGGAAAGTTGGAGCGTGTTGTCATTGATCGTGAGGGCCGAGATTTCGGCGCCGTAATAATTATTCAGATCGTCCCACCCCCAGCCGGCACCGTACGGTGGACCGCGGAAGAAACTCTCGTCACCCACCAAATCCCCGCGAATTCGCCGGACCCCGGCGTTGGTGAGTGCGGCGACGAGCGGCTCCAGGGCCCGGAAAATGTCGCCACCGTTGAGCCGGGCATTGATGGTGGGATCACCGCGCCCATAAATTCTTAGGTCACCCTTGAGCACTCCGCGCCGATCGGGTTGGGTGGCGGCGTAGAGCGAAGTTTTGATGCGATAATCGCCGCCGAGTTGATCCAGCGCGAGCGCCATCGAGTAGAGTTTGCAGTTGGACGCGGGGCTGAAAAGTTTCCCGGCGTTCTGCGCGAAAAGGGTCTTACCACTGTCGAGCGAAACCACCTTCACGCCCCAGGCGGCGGCGGCGAAACGCGGATGGGTTAGGTGCGCCGTGAGGCGCTGCTGCAATTCGGCGAGCGTGGCCGCCGGCGGCGGAGGTGATTGCGCCCGCGCCACGGCGGCGATAACAATCAAAAATGCAAAAAGCAAAATGCCGGAGCCACACGCTGGCTGCCTCTCGATTTTGAATTTTAAATTTTGGATTATTAATTCTCCGATTCGTTGCCGAGGCCGAGCCTTTTTTCGATTTTCGCTACGCGCCGAATCAGCTCTGGCAAGCGCTGAATGGCGAGCATCTGGCGCTTGGTTTGTTTGTCCGGTTGCGCCGGGCTGCCGAGCCATTTCTCGCCCGCCGGAATGTCGTGCATCACACCGGACTGGGCTGACACGGTGACTTGGTTGCCGATTTTTAGATGGCCGCTGATGCCCGCCTGACCCGCGAGGATGACGTAGTTACCAAGTTCGCAGCTCCCGGCGATGCCAGCTTGCGAGATAACAAGACAATGCTCGCCGATCTGCACGTTGTGCCCAATCTGCACTAGGTTGTCGATTTTCGTGCCCCGGCCGATGACGGTGGGCTTGAGGGCACCGCGATCAATCGTCACGTTGGCGCCGATTTCCACATCGTCGCCGAGGATGACGTTGCCGATCTGCGGAACTTTGCGGTGTACCCCGGCGTCCAGCACGTAGCCGAATCCGTCCGCCCCAATGACGGAACCGGAATGAATCCGCACGCGTTCGCCAATTTCGGTATGCGGATAAAGCGTTACATTCGGAAATAGAATCGTACCCGCAGCGAGTTGACAGTCGTCACCGACATAGTCGCCCGCGTGCAGAACTGCCCGGGGGCCGATGTGGGCTCGTTCGCCGATGACGCAGTTGGGTCCAATGTAGGCGGTGGGATCAACCAGCGCTGAGGGAGCAACGACGGTGCTGGGGTGGATGCCGGGCGATAGGGAAGGTTCTGGGAAAAACAGGACGAGGGCCTTGGCGAACGCTATCCGCGCATTTGGGACTCGAATCAGGACCTTAACCGTCGAAGCAAGCGCTCCGGTAACGATAATGGCAGATGCAGAGCTTTGTTCAGCTCGGGCGAGAAATTCCGCATTTTCGGCGAAAGTCAGGTCGCCTGGCTGGGCGCGGTCAGCGAGGGCGAAACTCTTGAGGGGCGTCTGAGGATCTCCGACCACTTCACCTTGCAGGTGGCGGGCGATTTCAGCGGCGGTGAAAAGCATGTTTGGCAGTTTTGAGTCTTTCGGCAGTAGTCGGATGTCTAGACCTTAGACCTTGGACTTCAGCCTTTTGAGGACTTGGTTGCTATCGCCGAGTACGATGACGCGCGGTTTCCATTTTCCGGCCCGCCGCATATCGACCACAGCATAACTCATGATCGTCAGCCGGTCACCGGGTTGACCGAGGCGCGCGGTGGCTCCGTTCAAGAGTATCTCACCCGACCCGCGGAGGGCCGGAATCGCATAAGTTTCGAACCGCTCGCCGTTG
>JANOHH010000628.1:0-3629 GCA_031406395.1 Verrucomicrobiota bacterium
CACTGCTTTTCGCAAAGCGAACGTCCTTTATGGGCAACTGAATCGCAGGGGCTTGGGAAGTCAGATCGGTGCGAGTCCGATCACGGACACCAATCAAGTGTGGAACGTGGAATGTGGAGTGCGGAATGAATTGCACGCAGCGGTGACTTGAACTCCGCATTCCGACTTCCGCACTCCGCATTTCTTCACGCTCTCAAGGTGTAATTAGTTCTGCACGCCGCTCTGCGAAGGCGGAGGTTCGTGGTGCTTTGCTGTTCGCGACAGCGAACCAATTCAGTTGGGGCAAGCGTGCCTTCGCCGATGTGCTAAAGGCGAAGCAGGAAGGCCAGGCCGCGCTCGAACGTGCGCGCGGTGAAAGTGCCTCGCTCCGCAGTCTTGCGAATGCGGCCCGAGTGCTCGAAGGCAATCCGGCATTGCAGAACCTCCGTCTGATGCAGTCGCTCACTACGGCACAGAACGCCGGAAATACGCTCGTGCTCGGCATGCCGGGTGGCTTCGTGCCACTCAAGCAGCCGGCCAAGCCGGCCAGCACGGAAAGCAATGAAGCCACTTGAACAACGCGGACGGAGATGATCGTCTCCGCCCGCACCTTTAACCAGAACAACAAATTGAAAATGAAAACCAAAATCGAAAACAGTTATGAAATCAAAAACCAAGCGAGAGCCTCACCGGTTTCCGTTGAGCCTCTTGCACTATGGCAATTCTTACTACATCGAGAGAATTGCCGCCCTGGAGCGGGCGCTGGCTCGGAAGCCGCGTCAGCTTCAAATTGACATGTTGGGTGAAGGGGAAATCCCGGCCGACTGGGCGTTGTTGATCCGTTCTGTCTTGAAGCAACACGCCGTGCGAACCCAGCTAATCACCAACGCACGTTCGAGCCTGCAAAATGGCTCGGTGCTCGTGTGGTTGCTCGGCGACCGCCGGATTATTCGCGACGACGCGAGGATCTTCTTCCGGCGAGCGGATGTTTCGGAGGACACCAACTCCGAACCGGAAAAAGTCTGCGATGAGGACGACATGCAATACGTCGATTCCTTTTCCGAGGCCGACCCGGAGGAAGCTGATCACGCGAAGGTGTTGCAACACATCAATGAATTCCTGCCCGTGAAAGAACTCGTGGGCCGGGTGATTCATGTGCCGACGCTGCGGCAATTCGGTCTGGCGGAGAACGATAAGTTGGATGCCTTCCTCGCGACCGCCTTCGCTCCATCGGAGCGAAGTGACCAGGTTCAAGCAAGCGAGGCGAAGCGCGTCGCAAGCCACGCCAAGTCCCCGCCGTCGGTTCAGTCCCAGCATTGATCAAGACAACAGCGCGGGCGGAGGCGAAAGCTTCCGCCCGCTACCGCCGCTCGCGGAGTGAATCACAATCGCGCCGGTTTGACCGTGAATTCGAGGAATCGGCTTTTGTGCAGGGCGAACTTTAAGTTCAAACTTTTGATTTCCGGGACACGTAGAAAGCTGAAACTAATTTGATGACCGGCAGTAGCTGGCGAAAATTCGCTTACCAACGGGCGTCCTTGTTCGTCTGAGGCTTCGAGCACTTTCAAGCGCATTCCTTCGATCGGCATCGGCAGGTCGGTAGAGACGATGATGCGGATGAGGTGGCCATCATTGATGTTGTCGGGTGTCCGCAATGGTTCGAGAACCTTCACATGCACTCCGTTGACCGTCGCCGAGGTAAATGTGAAATTAGTGTTGTTCTCATTCCAACTCCACTGCTCATCAGATTCCTGCTGCGTGCCCGCGCGCACTGGCAGATTCGTGACAGTCAGAATTTCATCCTCGTTAAAGCCGGACTCGCGCGTGAACTCGATGCGGATTTTCCAGGGCGAGTAGTCAGACCAAAGGCCGGGGCGGAAGAAATATCCGTCCACTTTGGGAACGTAGGGTTGGCCGGGCGAGGGAGGTTCGTAGATTCCGCCCAAAGGGTAATCAGAAATGGAGCCGCGCACTTGGTTGCCCGCAGGATCAGAAGTGTTGACGAGCCAGGCATGCCAGTTTGTGGCCGGGTGACCGTTCTGCCGGAGGCCAAAAGCCAGCCGGACACAGTAATTGGCGGGGTCGTTTTCCGGAGCCTTCCTTCCCCGCCAATAAGGCAACAGCGCGCCAATTCCCAAGTTAGTGAGCGTAACTTCCAAATCGCCAGCGGACTTTGTAATAGACAGCGATTCGGCAGTCCATTCAGCGGTCGGTTCAGGCGCGGCATTGGTGAAACTGAATTGCCCGAAAACTATCGTTCCGTTATATGGCCTCACGCGTAGGACGAGCTCTTTATCCCAGCGCGGGAAAGCTTTCAGGACAAAGCCCTCGACGCCCACACCATTTTTCACATGCGACCAGGTTCTTTGTTCGGTGGAAACGCAACCAGTCAGCGCTTTGTCCGACACCAATAGTTCGTAACTCGGCCGCTGCTTGGAAGAGTGCGCCGCTTCTATCCAGACCACGGTCGCGTCGCTGGGGGTTCGGATCCAATTGCCGGTTCCAAGGTTTTCATACCGGGGCGCCACATGATATTTGCCACGGGTGACACCTAGAAAGGTGAGCTTGGTGTTGTCGTCGAACGAAATAATCTGTGGTCGCGCGGCGGATTCGGTATTTTCCGGCGTATCGCTTTGCGCCTGCAGCCGCAGGGCGGAAAGTGCGCAGCATAGCAGGAGTGCAATTTTCAAGGGGCGACCCGCCTTTAATCTTTCACCGCGATTCCGAATGGACATACGCATGTGGTGTTTTTTGTGCCGGCATGGCGCAAGGTTTCCTATATGAGTGCAGATTACCCGAAATTGTTCAAAGTCCAATTTCACATCCCGTTGGCCGAGCAGTTCAGGCGGCGGTTTGCAGAACCGCAGAGGCTGGTGCGATTCCAGCACGGGATTCCATTTTATCGGGCATAGGTGTTGAGAGACACACGCCGGTCTTCCAAATCCGAGGCAACCCACCATCCTTCGCTCTGAGCCAACGCCCAGTTGGGTCAGAGTGAAGGATGCCCTCCATAGCCTCGCGCGAAGGAGGGCAGGCCATGTTCTACACATACGTGATTGAAAGCTTGAGCAATTCCAACCAACGATACATTGGCCACACGGCGGACCTCCGACAGCGACTCGCCGATCACAACGTCGGAAAATGCTCCCATACTTCCAAGTTTGTGCCGTGGAAGATCAAAGTTTACATCGCATTCGAAACCATCGAACAGGCTCAGCATTTCGAGCGGTATTTGAAAACTGGCTCCGGTCACGCCTTCGCAAAACGGCACTTTTGGGGCCAAGGGTAGGTTTAGAACGGGAGTCTTCAAGTTCACGAGTCCAGACGCTTCGGCTCGGCAAGCCATTTTCCGCATCCGTGGTGAAATTATGATCATCCTCCGCTTCGAACGGAGAGTTTGCAGGTGGGACTGCAATTCGCGACAGCGAACGGTTCTTCTGGGCGACCAACTTGTAGGGCTTGGGAAGCCAATCCTGCCGGATGCACCAATTTACGGGCATGTGGTTTACCCCGAATAGCAGAGGGTCCAGACTCAGAATCTGGCAGCCTTGGGGGTGCAAGTCCCTTCATGCCCACCATTTCGCGGCGACTGGCTTCAGCGGGAACAGCAGACCCCGGCGACTTAAAATCGCCGAGCCTTCCGGGTGCAA
>JANOHH010000644.1:0-2116 GCA_031406395.1 Verrucomicrobiota bacterium
GCGGCTTCCTTGCCATCGATAAAGACCTTAAAGACCACGCTCGGGTATTTCGCCAGGTTCGAACCATTGCTGATACGGATCAGATTCTCATCCGCGCCAGCCAGGGCGACGAAGCGTCGATACTCCGGCTTGATCTCATACATGAGTTCAGTCGGGGCATGAACGCCCATGCCCCGCTGATAGGTAGTCCGGTTGATCCTGATGTCCTGTCCGAGATTCGATTTGTCCTTCTGCGGCGGATTCGTGTTGCCGGAATAACGCACGTCACCGCCATACGTGTGACCGAAGCCGACACTGCGGATGGGCTTCAAATCGCCGATGGCAACATCCGGATCGGGCGGCATCGGACCCATTCGCGCGAAGGAACCTTCGGATTCCAGGCAAACGGCCCGACCGTCGCGATAGGCGACGGCGCGCAGTCGGGTGGTGTCTGTGACCGTGATCGGCGCGGAATAGAGCGTCGAGCTCACATTGGGTACGGAACCGTCCAGTGTGTAGCGGATCTCCGCATTCGGTTGGAGCGGCGTGGTTAGCGTGACGACGATAGGTTCCTCGAACAAATGGGGACGCATCGGCGTGCCCCAGGGCGTCACGCGCACCGGATCCAGCACCCAGTTCGCGTCCCACTTTCCCAGCTTGGCCAACTCCTGTTGGAAATGGATCGTCGGCGCCAGGTGCTTCTCGAAGTGCTCCACCACCTGCGCAGTGTTCAGATCCGGTGTGAAATTGCGTGCCGGATCATAGCCCGGATGGGCGTCGGTCATGTCGCGCGCCAGGACGCATTGCAGACCGGCGGATTTCATCGCCTTCAATCCCATCGGCTTGCCGAGCAGGCAGACCTGCGTATGGAATCCAACGTAAATGAGATGCGTCAGCCCATATTTCTGGCAGATGGCGTAAACCTCCGCCTGTGTGTCGGGCATCAAGTCGGCCTCTCCGATGCGCAGCGCCGGGTGCATGCCGTCCCAGCCGTAATTCCCGCCGCAGCGTTCCCGACCGCACGCACAGCCCCCGGCATCCGGCATCGGCGGACACGTGACGTTCACCACGGACGGCACCGGCACCTTCGGCAACGCGAAAATGACTTCGCGTTGCGGGTAGCCAACGTAGTTATCGACGACGTCGCTGGGGCAAAGCATGACCATCATGCCGAGGGCGCGAGCGGCTTCGAGCGCCTTGTTCATTCGGGGCACGAACGCATCCACGCGCAGGGTCGCCGTCTTGCACCAGTGAAAATTCCAGACATCCACGGCAATGACGCCGACGCGCTGCGGGTCCACCTTTTCGGCCGTGAGCACGATTTTTCCTGTGGCTGGGTCGCGCGTTTGCAAAGTCAATTCGATCTCTGCAGCGCGCATGGTGCCGGCGGCAAAAACTGCCAGCGTCAAAAGCATGAATGTTCGCATAAATATCTTGGGAGTTGAGTCGGCGATTTGGAGGAGACGCGGTTTGTACTGCAGTGAATTTGGCCGAAGCATAAGGGGTTGCGAGAATCCCTGCTGCCATGACCGGTATGGATCCAGCCGCCGAGTTCGTTGGCCAGCGGCGCAGCCTGGTAGGTTGGCATTGGACATTCCGCATGATAGGCGTTTTGGTTCAGGTCGCAATCCAGATTGTGCAGAATGAACCGATCTGCCGCAGCAAGCGAACAAGCATGCGCATTCCGCCAGCCGACTATTTTGTGCGGACTACCGTGGGATCGGCGGGCGGACTTTCCCGCACCGCTGTGGGCGGCGCAGGGAGTTCGTTCCTCGTGTGCCTGCTCTCCTTCCTCCCGCCGGCGGCCGCCGGAGCCAGTAATTCCTGGTTCATCGTCGCGTGTGCCGATAATGATGTTGTCCGAGTCCTGCGCGATTCCGGGGCGAAGGTTGAACACTGCGATGACGCTGCGTTCATCCGCTGGGAAAAATAAAAGCGATCGTTCGGCTTTTCCATTGTGCGGTCCCCGGCGATTCTGGTAATGTCAGAGTGAAACACGGCCGAACCAAAACAACCCATGCCAGTTCAACCCAATCCAACTGCCTTGGTCGAAATGGATGTCAAGCGTGGCGCCTTTACCCTGATTGAACTGCTGGTGGTTATCGCCATCATCGCAATTTTGGCCGGCCTGCTTTTG
>JANOHH010000671.1:0-3617 GCA_031406395.1 Verrucomicrobiota bacterium
AGTGCCGGTGGTGATCTTGGCGTGCGTGTGCGCATCCACGTTCGGGTTCACCCGCACCGCCACCGGCGCGATCTTTTTGAGCCGGGCAGCGACACGATTGATGCGCTGCAGCTCCGGTTCGCTTTCCACATTGAACGAATACACGCCGCGCCGCAGGGCGAATTCAATCTCCGCCTTGGTCTTGCCCACGCCCGCAAAAACGCATTTGCCCGGGTCGCCGCCCGCCGCGATGGCTCGTTGCAATTCGCCGCTGCTCACGATGTCGAATCCGCCGCCCAGATTGGCGATCGTGCGCAACACGGACTGGTTGGAATTCGACTTCATGGCGAAGCAGATCAGGTGATCCACCGGCGCCATGGCGCGGTCCAGTTTCTGAAAGTGATTCGTCAGCGTCCGTTGCGAATAAACGTAGAGCGGCGTGCCGAACTTTTTGGCCAGCGTCGCCACCGCGACGCCTTCGCAGTGGAGCTGCTTTCCGACATAACGAAAATCATGCATGCGGCAGGAGTTTAGGGCGGCGGCTCGAAAGTGCAAGTTTCGCGGGATGGATGCTTGCCTCGCCGCGCCCATGTTGTAAGCTGGCCCGCGGGCTGCGGCATTGGTCGTAAGAGCAGCAGATTTTCGCCGCCATGAGCGCCACCAAAACAAGCAAAACCAAAATCAAAGTCCTCATCGTGGACGATCATCCGGTCGTCCGGAAAGGCTTGCTGTCCTGCCTGGCCGGGAAGGAAAACCTCAAGATCGTCGGGGAAGCCGCCAACGGCAACGAAGCCATTCGATTGGTCAAGGAACTTGCGCCGGACATCGTGCTCATGGACATGGACATGCCGGAGATGGACGGCCTGGCGGTGACGGAGGCGTTGCGCAAGGTCGCCTCGCAAGCCAAGGTCCTCATCCTCTCCATGAAGAGTAATCGCGACGCCGTCCTGCGCATCATCAAAGCTGGGGCGCGCGGTTACCTGCTCAAGGACGCCCGGACGGAGGAACTCGTTCAGGCCATCGAAGCGGTTCAGGCGGGCGAGGCGTATTTCAGCAAGCCCATCGCCCAGATCGCGCTCAACCAATATGTCGCCGACGCGGACGACACCAAACCCGTGGCCAAACTCAGCGAACGCGAGCGCCAGGTGCTCGCGCTGATCGCCGAAGGCAAGAGTAACAAGGAAATCGCCATGCACCTGGGCATCGGCGTGCGCACCATTGAAACGCATCGGCAGAGTTGCTGGTCCGTGCCCGCGCGATGCGCACCGAGATGACGGAGCCCGAAACGCGATTGTGGCTCGCGCTACGGGCCAAGCGATTGAACGGCGCGAAATTCACAAGGCACGTCGTCCGCGACCGAGCCATCCCGGATTTCGTTGCTCGGTCGCACAAGCTCGTGATCGAGGTTGACGGCGACACCCACGCGGGCAACGAGGCGTACGATGCCAGGCGCACGGCCGCACTCGAGGCGAAAGGCTATCGCGTGATGCGATTTACGAACCTGGAAGTGATGACGAATTTGGACGGGGTACTCCGGACTATCGCGGCGGCGCTTACGACTGCCCCTCTCCCAACCCTCTCCCCGGAGGGGAGAGGGCTTTTGCGATGACCGGCCTCCTCCCCGAAGGGTTTCACGACCGCCTGCCGCCGTTCGCCGACGCCGCGGCGCGGCTGGAGCGGGGCGTGCTCGATGTCGCGCGCGGCTATGGCTATGAGCAGGTCGATCCGCCGCTTGCCGAATATGAGGACGAGCTTGGGCGCCGCCTGAAGGCCGGGGGCCAGCGCGACGCGGTGCGGTTCGTCGATCCGGTGTCGCAGAGGAGCCTGGCGATCCGGCCCGACATCACCGCGCAGGTCGGGCGCATCGCCGCCACCCGGATGGCGCACCACCCGCGCCCGGTGCGGCTTTCCTATGCGGGCACCGTCCTTAAACTGCGCGCGACCCAGCTTCGTCCCGAGCGTGCGATGCGGCAGATGGGGTTCGAGCTGATCGGCCTCGACAGCGTCGCCGCCGCTGCGGAGATCGTCGCGGTCGCGGTCGAGGCGCTGACCAGCGCCGGGCTGCGCGGCGTCTCGGTCGATTTCACGCTTCCCGACCTGGTCGCGACGCTGCGGGGGGGCGGGGTCGGCAGCGACGATCTCGCCGCCGCGCTGGACGCCAAGGACGCTGGCCGAGTCGCCGAGATCGATCGCAGCTACCTGCCGCTGATAGAAGCAGCCGGGCCGTTCGAGGCGGCGATGACGCGGCTGCGCGCGCACGATGCCGGGGGTGCCCTCGCCAGCCGTCTCGACGGCCTCGCGGCGATCGCGGCTGGCCTTCCGCCCGGCATCGCGCTCACCCTTGATCCCACCGAACGCCACGGCTTCGAATATCAGAGCTGGTTCGGCTTCTCATTGTTCGCCGACGGTGCGCGCGGCGAGATCGGGCGCGGCGGCAGCTACACGGTGATGCACGAGGGCGCGCATGAGGAGCCCGCCGTCGGCGTCACGCTCTACGCGGATCCGATCCTCGAAGGACTGTCGGGCGGGGTCGAACGACGGCGACTGTTCCTGCCCGTCGGCACGACCCGCGCGCACGGTGCCGCCCTGCGCGCCGACGGCTGGGTCACCGTCGCGGCGCTGACCGCCGACGACACCCCGCACGCGCAGCTCTGCACCCACGTTCTCGACGCTGAAGGCCCCGTCGCTGTCTGACGCGCGCGGCATCGTCGGCGCGGCGCGATCGCAGTCGCTGCCGCTCGGTTTCGCGGGCGCCGCGCTCGCCTTCCTGCTGCTCACGGTGGCCGTCACCGGTGGCAGCACCGCGCGGGTCGATGCCGCGATCCTGCGCGCGATCCGCGACGCCACCGGCGGCGACACCGCGAGCGGCTGGCTGCGCGCCACGATGCTCGATCTCACCGCGCTCGGCGACACCGCGACGCTGACATTGCTGGCGATCCTGGTCGCGGGTTACCTTCTGGTCGCGCGCCGCGCGGCGCTGGCGGGCGCGGTGGTGGCGTCGATCGCGGGCGGTGCGACGTTCGTGACATTGCTCAAATTGCTGTTCGCCCGCGCCCGCCCCGACATCGTCACCCATTTGTCGCAGGTCAGCACCGCGAGCTTCCCGAGCGGCCACGCCGCCAATTCGGCGGTCGCCTATCTGACGCTCGGCGTGCTGCTCGCGCGCAGCCAGCGCAATCATGCCGTGCGCATCTACCTGATCGGCGCGGCGATCGCGCTCACGCTCGCGATCGGGATGTCGCGCGTCTATCTCGGCGTGCACTGGCCGAGCGACGTGCTCGGCGGGTGGATCGTCGGCGGGACATGGGCCGCGCTGACCGGGCTGGTGGTGCGGCGGCTCCAGCACCAGGGAGACAAGACGGTATGAAGACGCTTTGGTTCGCGGTTCCGCTGGTGTTCGCCGCTCCCGCCCTCGCCCAGATCCCGCCCGAGCGCGCACGTTGGACCGCGCACGTTGCGGCCTCGACGATCGTCCGCGACGACTGGGGCATCGCGCACGTCCACGGCCGGACCGATGCCGACGCGGTGTTCGCGATGATGTCGGCGCAGGCCGAGGACGACTTCGCGCGCATCGAGCGCAATTACTTGGTCGCGCTCGGGCGGCTGGCTGAAGCCGAGGGCGAGGGCGCGCTCTGGTC
>JANOHH010000691.1:0-4505 GCA_031406395.1 Verrucomicrobiota bacterium
GCCAGATAGGATGCCCCAGCCGGGCTCCCAACGGGATGATCAACTCCAACGCTCCGGTCACTCCCAGGATGACACTGGTGCGCTCACGTGGGAACGGTTTGTTCGCATAACCCGCATCCGCCAAGGCCTGTTTGGCGGCCAGCATTCCCAGGAGCTGCGTTGTATCGGTGGCCTCCAAATCCTTCGGCGCAATTCCAAAATCCATCGGAACGAAATCCACCGGCGACAGAAAACCTCCCCGCCGCGCGTAGGTGCGATCGGGCGCCTTGGGGTCGGCGCTGAAATAATCCGCGACCTTCCAGTGTGAGCGCTCGGGGATCGGTGAGATCGCATCCACGCCGTTCTTGATGTTGCCCCAGTAGGTCCGGAGATCCTCCGCTTTCGGGAACAGACAACTAATGCCAATAATGGCCAATGGGGAAGACTCACTCATCGCGATGTAATACAGTTTTCAATTCCGTTTCCTCCAAGGGAGGACAATTCGTTAGCTCGACCGGCAGCGGGATGCCCTGGTTGCGCAGCGCCAGGCCCCGCAGTTGCACCGCGGCACCATAAAGCAGGTTTAGCCCTACCTCAGCCACGCGCCGGTTCTCCACTTTTTCCAGCCAGGAATCCTTCGTCCATTCGTTGAACGCTCCCATGGCCGGACCACACCAAACCTGGTAATCGAGGACGCGCTCTGGGTCGCCGGCATTGGCCCAACGGGAGCTTAACCCAAGATAGCTGCGGAACACCAACGCCATCTTGTGCTTCGCATCCCGCTCCGCCCGCTCCACCTGGCGTGGATCCCGTTTCACAAAATAATCCCTCGTGCGCTCCCACGCAGCCTCCAGGCTCGTGCGAAAGAATTGCTTTTCCAAAGTGGCGCGTTCGTTAGCCGGCAACATTTCCAGGCCGGAGTAGGCGCGGTAAAGCTCGTACAGCTTCGTGGCGCGCATCGGAAACATCGTGCCCCGTTTCAGGACCTGGACCTTCACGCCCATCTCGAACATGTCGGCCGCCGGAGCCATCGCGGTATCCGCCTGCTCCGCCTGCGCCAGCAATCGTCGGACGCTTTCCGACGCGCCGGATTCCACACAAGCTTGGTTCACCGAGCCAGTCACCACATAGGCGGCACCCATGGCAAAAGCCGCCGCCAGCGCGCCCGGAGTGGACAGCCCACCGGCCGCCCCGATCCGTAACGGCAGCGCGTAAGCGTACTTTTGCTGCAGCCGGTTGCGCAAGGACAGGAGCGTGGGCAGCAGCGTTACCAGCGGCCGATTATCGGTGTGTCCTGCCGAGTCCGCTTCCGCCGTCACATCTTGGGCCACGGGGATGTCCGCCGCCAACTGCGCTTGTTCCGGTGTGATTTCGCGGCTGCGCACCAATTCGTTGAGCATCTCTTCCGGAGGGGGCGACAAAAACTGGGCGGCGACCTCGACTCGCGAGACTTTGGCCACAATTCGATTTGGCGCCGCCGCCCGTCCCGCGGCATCCCGGAAGATCCCGGCCACGCGGTAGCGAACCACCGGCAAGGTCAACCGCAGATACGCCGCAGCCTCGACCAAGCGTATTCCTTTGCGCAAGTACAGACTCACCGTCGCCGCTTCTCGATCCGGCTCGTTCGGGCTGTGAATAAGGTTGAAGCCAAAAGTCTCCGCGGTCAGGCTGCGCTGGAGACGCTCAATCGCCGCTTCGATCCGGGTCAAATCCAAACCTGCCGCTCCAAAAAAACCAAGCATCCCCGCCCGCCCCAAGGCTTCGACCAATTCTACCGACGCGATCCCGTTAGCCATGGCTCCCGCCACATACGCGTAACGCAGCCGATGGTCGAATCTGAAACCTATGTCCCCCAAGTGCTTCATTGGGAGCGGGGGCAAAAACCCCGCGCATCGAGTACGCGGATCATCAAACGGCTGCCCTCCGGCCTCGGAGAGTGAACCGGGCGTGAGCGCAAAGCGCCCATCCCGCTCCAGCACCCAAAAGGCCTCATCGAGCTTGCCAAGGTTAGCGGATAATGACCTCACGCCGCCGTCCTTCGCGGCGCCGCTTGGACTCCACCAGGTCAACCCGCTCGGTATAATTTTTGTTTCGTTATGCAATTTCAAGCTCAGCCTAGATCGAACACCGTGAATTCCCATTCTTGCAGTTCCAATCCACCCCTGTCGATGTTGAATAAATCGGCTTGGCGATTCTCTAGCGCCTCTTTCAGCACTTCCGTTGGTGCTCTGGGTAGCGAAAACCTCATGATCCAAAGGAGTTGTTGATTTCCTGCGAGCTCAGGCCGGAACCGGATTGATCATTTGTCATGTCATCTTGTTTCGGCTTCGCTCCCTGGTCTCAGCCGGCCGATCCCTGAGCCTTCTCTCTCTCGAAAATCTGGCGCTGCGGCATCAGCTCATGATGCCCAAGCGCCGATCTCGCCAGTCCAAACTTCGATCGGCGTTTCGGTTGCTGTGGCTTACCCTGCGACGGCTCTGGCCCGACTGGCTCTCCACTTCCCCTAACATGCCGCCCAAAAGGTGTCACCCTCGCTGTCGGATTGCTGGCAACCGATTGCAAAACCGGGAGCGCGTAAATGTGCGCTCTAAAACATTTGAAGCGTTCCGTGAAGGTGCGGGTTTGTGGTGTGGTCGCGCAAGTGGCCAATTGGATTCAGAAACCAGAACCATACACGTCGCGGAAGATGGCCATGGAATGGACCGACCGGGAGGAGAGACGTTTCTCCGGAAGTTCAGTCCGCGCTCAGACGGTTCATGGCCGGCCCGGGTGGTGGACGCCCGTACCGGGGCGAAGCTCGATCGCGGACTGCGCGTCACGTTCTTGATGGAAGCCGGAGAGGTACCAGTGTTGCGGTATTGAAGGGCATGAAGCTCACAGGTGTTGGCTCCCAACGGCATCAACCCAAGTTCCTAGGTTGGTATCCCCCGACACCGGGCGCAGGCGTTCCGCAAAAACCTGTTTGAAAGCCGTTTCGTTCCCTTCGCGACCCACGACCCCTCATTGATTGCGAAAATTCACCCGTCGGGCTTGACGTGGAAGGCGTTCGAAAGCAGATTTCTCGAATGCAGACTGACAAGCACAAGGGCAATGGCTCAAACCAAACTCGCCGCACGCTTTCGAGCCGGCGGGCATTTACCCTCATCGAACTATTGGTCGTCATTGCGATCATCGCCATTCTGGCCGCGATGTTGTTGCCCGCTTTGGCCAAGGCCAAACTAAAGACCCAAGGCATCAGTTGTATGAACAATTTGCGCCAGCTGATGCTGGGGTGGAAGATGTATCCCGATGATTATCGAGATTACCTGCTCGCTTCCTTGACGCCAAATGATAGATCAGGTCGACCCAATTGGTGCACGGGCGGTCTAAATTTTCAAAATGATAATACGAGCAATTGGGATGTGAATGTGGACCTCGCCAAAAGCCCACTCATGCCCTACATCGGCAAGAATAGTTACGCGATTTGGAAGTGTCCAGCGGACCTGGCAGCCGTCGTGCCGACGAGTGGCCCGTACAGAGGGAGCCGCACACCGCGGGTTCGCAGTAATTCGATGAGCCAGGTGTTTGACAATGGCAGTTGGCTGCCCGCCGGGCCTTGGCGGATCTATGGGAAAACGACGGACATCAAACTGCCGGCCAAGACCTGGGTATTGGTGGACGAGCACCCGGACAGCATTAACGACGCGGCCTGTGCGGTGCAAATGGCCAAACCCGGCGCCACCACCGCACAAATCATCGATTTCCCGGCGAGCTACCACGGCGGCGCTTGTGGATTTGCTTTTGCCGATGGACATACAGAAATCCACAAATGGCAAGGGTCAAAGATCAAAACCAAGCCCACGTATCGAGATCCTCCTACTTTGGCACTCAACGACTCAGCCGGGGATTCCGTAAAGGATGTTATCTGGTGGTCGGAGAATACGACGGTTGCCAAGTGAAGGACCGAAAGCGGTTTTGCCCCACCGTGATTGGACGCCTTTCAATCATTGCAATAAAGTCGCGAATCCCACTTGACGCGAAAGGCGGTCAAACGCAGATTTCCAACATGAAGACCGACGAGATACAAGACCATTGCCCAACCAGCGAAGCACGAATGAGCCCCACCGCTGGCTTTACGCTGATCGAACTTCTGGTAGTGATCGCGATCATTGCGATCCTGGCGGCGATGTTGTTGCCTGCCCTGGCCAAGTCCAAGACCAAAGCGCAGGGGATTTTCTGTATGAACAACACCCATCAGCTCATGCTGGCCACGACTATGTACGCCAATGACAACTCGGACTATCTCCCCCCCAATCCTGATAATGGGAACACCGATGTCGGCAAAAACTGGGTTGGCGGGCAGGCTGGTGTCAACGGGGGCAATGAGTATGACCCCAACATCCTCAGAGATGAAAAAAGATCGCTCCTCGTGCCCTATCAAGGCAAAAGCATCTCGATCTATCGTTGCCCGGCGGACAACCGCCCGGCTGGTACTCCCAACGGCTACTCTGCCGCCGATCCGGCGTTGAAGGGCACGAAGATTCCAG
>JANOHH010000709.1:0-1215 GCA_031406395.1 Verrucomicrobiota bacterium
GCCTGTTAGGCTGCGCCGCCATGCCAGAATCCAAAAAGACCATCTCCTACGCGCCGTTTGGGAAAGCCCCGGATGGCACGCCGGTTGAACTCTACACGCTCCGTAATGCCCGGGGATCGGAAGCCCAAATCTGCAACTACGGCGGCATTGTGACTTCGCTCAAAGTGGCGGACAAGCGCGGCAAGTTCGGCGACGTTGTGCTCGGCTTCGATAATCTCGACAGTTACATCAAGAAGAGTCCCCACTTCGGCTGTCTGGTTGGCCGTTACGGCAATCGCATTGCAAAGGGGAAGTTCACACTTAATGGCAAAGAATATAAGCTCGCGGTGAACAACGGACCCAATTCCTTGCACGGGGGCTTGAAGGGTTTTGATAAAGTCGTCTGGGATGCCAGGATTGTGGTGGGCGCCGCTGGACCGGCATTAAAACTGACCTACACGAGCAAGGATGGCGAGGAAGGATTCCCCGGGACGCTCAAAGTCACGGCGGTTTATACCCTGACCGAGGACGATGCGTTGCAGTTGGATTTCACGGCCACCACCGATGCCGACACGGTGCTGAACCTCACCCATCACTCGTATTTCAACCTGGCCGGCCATGGTGATGTGCTCGGTCATGTCGTCACGATCTACGCCGACAAGTTCACGCCGGTGGATGCGACGATGATTCCGACCGGAGAGATTCGACAGGTGAAAGGCACGCCGCTGGATTTTACAACGGCTACGCCCATCGGTGCCCGGATCAACAGTGACTACGAACAAATCAAGCTCGGTGGCGGTTACGACCACAACTGGGTGATAAACCAAGCGATGCCCGGTCAATTGACGCTGGCCGCAACAGTCACCGAAGCGACGAGCGGACGCGTGATGGAAGTCTGGACCACCGAGCCGGCAATGCAGTTTTACACGGGCAATTTCCTCGACGGCACCATCCGCGGCAAAGGCGGTTGGGTCTATCAGCGGCGCAACGCTTTCTGCCTCGAACCGCAGCACTATCCAGATACGCCGAACCAGCCGGGTTTTCCGACGACGCTCCTGAAGCCGGGCGAGACTTACAAGAACACCATCATCTATAAATTTTCCACCCGTTAACCCCAACCGACCTCCACTATGAAAATGAAATCATTGATTCTCACCTTCGGCGTCCTCTGCGCGGCGCTGGCCATCACCGGTTGCGGCAAGAACGAGGGCGGCGCGTCCGGCAAGAAACTCAAGC
>JANOHH010000712.1:0-3171 GCA_031406395.1 Verrucomicrobiota bacterium
CCGGCTTCCATCGCCATCGCCATCGTGCCTTCGCCGGTGAGCATGATCACTTCCGTGTCGGCCCAACGCTTCTTGATGAGCGGCAGCAGCTCAAGGCCGTTGGCATCGCGCAGTTTCACATCGAGCACCACGACGTCGGGCTGCGGGTCGCCAAAAGCCTTTTGCAGGGCGGCGCCGCTTTCGGCCTCGCTCACTTGAAAGTCGCGCTGGAGGACGGAAGCCACGAGGTCCCGAATGTTCGGTTCATCGTCAACGAGTAGAACTTTACCTTTCATAAATTATGACTGTCGTTTCGGCGCGCAGGCTTTGGCGAACGCGGCGAAAATGGCTTGGTGTTCGCGGTGGCGATCCGCCAGCCGCTCAGGATGAAACTGCACGCTCAACAGGAACGGCAGCAGGCGGGCGGCTTCCGCTTTCAACTGCAAGCCCTCGATCACCCCGTCGGCGCTGCGCGCCACCACGGCCAGCACGCCCGCTGGTTCAGCCACGGCTTGATGATGCGTACTGTTCACACCCAGAGTCCGCTTGCCGGTTATCTTGGCGAGTAAGGCATCGGGTGTCAAACTTACTTCGTGAACCTTGCAGGCGCGCCGGTCGCTGCGGCGATGATTCAAGGCGCCAGGGATTTGCCGGGGAATATCCATCACCAGCGTACCGCCCAAGGCTACATTCAACACTTGCTGCCCGCGGCAGATCGCGAGCAACGGTTTGCGCTGGCGGAAGACTTCGCCGACCAGCAAGAACTCGCGCAAATCGCGGACGCCATCGTCGGGCGTCAATGTTACGGTGCGCCGCAAGCGGGCGGGGATTCGCTTCGCATACAAAGCCGGGTTCACATCCTCGCCGCCGGTGAGCAGAACGCCGTCGGTGCGCCGGACGCACTCGGCGATCATTTCCCGGGTGGCCGCTGAGGGCATGACGACGGGAATCATCCCCGCGCCCAGCAACGCCCGCTCGTAGGCCACGGAAAGGCTCAGCGACTGGTCGCTGAACTCCGAGCCTTTGCTTTCGATGCCGGCGGAAACGAGGATCAATGGGCGTTTGCTCATATCGGGTCAGGGTAGGGAACTAGTGACGCGGTTGTCAGGGTGAAAATTCCTCTGATGCTTGGGGGGAGACCATTTGAATATTGATTGCGGAGTGCGGGCGGTCTGATGCCTGCGGCGAAGGTTTGGCGAAAAAACGCCAAAAATTGTCGTGCCACGCGTGGCTGTGTCCGTTTAGGCTAGTGCGGCATTTCCAAACCTGCGATCGCCGAATCGTAAAAGGCGTCCCGCGGAAAACTTAACAACCACAACCTGAATAATATTATGGCTGAAAAAATTGGATTCGTTGGAGTTGGTCGGATGGGCAGCAACATGGCGCGCCGGCTGAAAGAAAGCGGTTACGAAGTGGCCGCGGTTTATGACGTCAACGCGCCAGCCGCGCAAACTCTTGCCCAGGAACTGGGTTGTCAGGCCTGCGCCGAACTTAAAGAGGTGACCAAGCTTTCGGATGTGATCATCACCGTCGTAACCGATGACAAAGCGATGAAAGCAATTTACAACGGCGGCTTGCTGAGTCGTTCGCGGGGCAAACTTTTCATCAACTGCGCCACTGTGACGCCGGAAGTCCATGTCTGGGTCGAGGCCAAGGCGGAGAAGGCTGGCGCGCAAACGCTCGAAGCCTGCATGGCTTCCAGTATCACCCAGGCGCGCGAAGGCACGCTCTATTTGATGTGCGGCGGCAAACCCGAAGCGTTTGAACGCGCAAAACCGATTCTCGAAAAACTGAGCGCCTCGAATCGTTATATCGGGACGTCGGGAACGGCGGCGCAGGTCAAAGCCTTGGTGAACATGGTCATGAACATCAACACTGCCGGGCTGGCCGAGGGCTTGGGACTGGGCGAGGCGCTGGGGTTGGATCTCACCACGCTGCGGGAGGTTTTCTCCCAAACCGGTGCGAACTCCGGGGTCCTGCGCACGGACGGCGAAGACATGCAGAAGCGCGATCATTCCTGTTTCTTTTCCGCCGCGCACGCCGCCAAGGATTCCGGCATTGCCCTCAAACTCGGCAAAGCGCAAGGCCTCAACCTGCCCCTCGCGACGGCCACCAAGAAGCAATACGATCGCCTGGTCGAAAAAGGCTTGGGCGAACTCGATAAATCCGGTATTGCGGAATTGACGTTCAAAGGTCGCCAGCCGGCAAGTAACTAAAATCGGTTTCAGGGAATGGGACCGGACTCACGCCCGGCCCCCCTTTTTGGATCAAAGAATAATATGACGAGCCGACTTCCCACCCGACCCGGGCCACCCGTCCCCCCCCACGCGCTCGTTGCTGACGTTGAGTCGTTCTATCACCTGCCGCACGGCGAGCACACGGGCAAAGCCTGCCAGGGGACTGCGTGTTTCGCGGCTCGCCATTTCAATCCCGCGCTCTGGGCCGAGGCCTCCGCACAGAATCCACGCGTTTACTGTCTCGGTGAATGTTTTGCCGCTCCGGCGAAAGGCCAGACGCATCCGCGTCCGCCAGTCAAAGTTTTGTCCCGCCATGGTATCGTGTTGGGACGGGTGGCCGCCGGTGGCGCGCGCACCCTCGCGGACTACGGCGATTATGCCGCGCTCGTCAAGGCGCTTCAGCATCCACCAGAGCAAGTCCTCGCCACGGTCGAAGCCTCCGGCCTGCGCGGGCGGGGTGGGGCGGGTTTCCCGGCTGGGCGCAAGTGGCGCGCGGTCGCGTCTCAGCCGCCGGGCCAGAAATACGTCGTCGCCAACGCCGACGAAGGTGATGCCGGCGCTTACATTGACCGCTACTTGATGGAGGATGATCCGCACGCGCTCATTGAGGCCATGGTCCTTTCGGGCTATGCGGTCGGCGCGAGCAGGGGTTACATTTATGTGCGCCTCGAATACCCCCTCGCAGGGGACGTGCTTCGAACTGCGATCACCGAGGCGCGCGCTGCGGGCTGGCTCGGGCCGCGGGTCGGCGGGAAAGATTTCGCTTTCGACCTCGAAGTCTATACCGGCCACGGCAGCTACGTTTGCGGTGAGGAGACTTCACTGCTCCGCTCGATCGAAGGCAAGCGCCCCGAGGTGATGGCGCGCCCGCCGTATCCGACCGAGCGCGGCTTGTTCGACAAACCCACTCTGCTCAACAACGTCGAGACGCTCGTCAACGTGCCGTGGATCGTCA
>JANOHH010000720.1:0-1987 GCA_031406395.1 Verrucomicrobiota bacterium
GTATAAATGTTCAACTACATGTACCATCCAGATGCCATCAAAAAAAGAATCGGGGATATGGCTGTATTCTAATTTGGTAAGATCAGTTTCATAAAAGCCGGCCATGCAGGCAAAGTCAGCTTCGTTACCTACCCGCCCCCAACAATACCGCCCCCGCCAGCTATCCCGCGCTCAACTACAAGCTCGGTGACCTGATGGCCACGCGCGAAGCCTATGGCGCCGCGCTAGTGCGTATCGGCGAAGCGGATCAACGTGTCGTGGCGATGGATGGCGACACGAAGAACTCCACCTACGCGGAAAAGTTTTTCAAGAAGTTCCCGGATCGCTCCACGGAGTGCTTCATCGCGGAGCAAACTCTGGTGGCTGTCGCCATCGGCTTTGGCACGCGCGGCAAGGTTCCGTTTGCTTCCACGTTCGCCACGTTCTTCACCCGGGCGTTCGATCAAATCCGCGTTGCTGGCATTTCGATGGCGAACCTCAAGCTGGTCGGCTCGCACGTCGGCGTGAGCATCGGTGAGGATGGGCCGTCCCAGATGGCGCTCGAAGACCTCGCCATGATGCGCGCAGTCGCCGGCAGCGTGGTTTTTTACCCGAGCGACGCCGTGAGTACAGAGAAACTACTCGAGGTCATGGCCCAGAATCGCGGCATCTTCTTCCTCCGCACCTCGCGCCCGAAGACGCCGGTGATCTACAGCAACGACGAACAATTCCCCATCGGCGGCGCGAAGATTGTCCGCCAGAACGCCGGCGACAAAGTCACCGTCGTCGGCGCCGGCGTGACTTTGCACGAAGCGCTCAAAGCGGCTGACGCCCTCGCCAAAGAGGGCATCGGCATCACCGTGGTTGACGCCTACAGCATCAAGCCCTTGGGCAAGGACGTCATCAAAGCCGCGGCCGCCAAGACCAAGAATGTCGTCGTTACGGTCGAGGATCATTATGCCGAGGGCGGATTGGGCGACGCCGTGGCCGGCGAACTGAGTTGCGAAGGCGTCAAGGTCCACAAACTCGCCGTGCGCGAGCTTCCGCGCTCCGGCAAGGCAGAAGAATTGCTGGCTAAGTTTGGTATAGATGCCGCCGCCATCGTCAAAAAGGTCAAATCGCTGGTTTGAGCCACTATCGCGCACCATGAATGCGCTCCCTACCGCCGTCTGGCTGTACCTCAGTCTGACGGCGGTCGCTTTTGCCGGGACCTCCCCCTGCCGCGTCTGCGAGAAACCCATCGCGGGGAATTTTTTCTTCGCTGAGGACAAGGCCCGCGGGGGCAAATATGAAGTCTGCGGCGATTGCCTGAAGCTGGAAGCGCACTGTTTTGCTTGCGGGATGCCGGTCAAATCGAGGTTCACCACTTTGCCAGATGGCCGGCTCCTTTGTGTCATCTGCTCGCGGGATGCGGTCGTGCCGGATGAAAAGGCAAAAAAAATCTGTCTGGAAACCCGGGATGATTTGGATCGGCTGTTCTCCCGGTATCTCAGCTTTCCCCAGACCAACATCATCCTGACGATTGTGGATCGGTTCACTTTGGAACGACTGTTCAAATCTCCGGGTTACGCTCGGCAATGTTCGGCCATCTTTGGTGCCACCCAGAGCCACAAGGTGGGCGGCGGTTCGCGCGTCCACGCGATCAACATCCTGAGCAGCTTGAACAAGTCACAGCTCGAAGCCGTGGCCGCACATGAGTTCGGCCATGCGTGGATCAACGAGAACCTCCCGAGCGACCGAAAAGCCACCCTGTCGCCGGATGCGCTCGAAGCCTTCTGCGAATTGATCGCCTACACCTTGATGGACGACCGCCGGGCCGCGTATCAGAAGAAAGCCATCAAGGAGAATCCCTATACGCGCGGCCAGCTCGATGCCTTTCTCACCGCGGAAGCCCGCCATGGCTTTAATGCGATCTTGGATTGGATGAAATCGGGGGAAACCGACAAATTGGATGCTGCCGATCCGAACGGGGTCCGTGCGACCCTCAAGGTGCCGGAGGGGTTCTTCT